>CAZVHL010000124.1:0-4595 GCA_964626925.1 uncultured Nitrospiraceae bacterium | reverse complement strand
GCAAAACAGGCAGACGGTCATGTAGAGGTAAGAGTGCACCCGACAATGATACCGGATGACTATCTTATATCGAATGTTAATGGTGTTTTTAATGCGATTTATGTTGAAGGGGATGCAACCGGTCCTTCGCTTTATTATGGCCAGGGAGCAGGTGAGATGCCGACCGGAAGCGCAGTTGTAAGTGATATAGTTGATATTGCAAGAAATATTAAAACCGGAGCTACTGAGAGGATTCAGGGCATTAATATGACCCGGAATACTGACCTGAAAATCAAAAAAATGGAAGAAGTCAGGACCTGTTATTATCTTCGTTTTTCGGCTATTGACAAACCGGGAGTGCTGTCAAAGATTTCGGGTATTCTCGGTGGTCAGGACATTGGCATAAAGTCGATGATTCAAAAAGGAAGAAAAAAAGAAAAGGCAGTACCGCTGGTTCTGATGACTCATGAGGCAAGGGAGAAAGATATGGTTCAGGCACTGAAAGAAATCAAGAAATTGAAAGTTGTTTCAGGTAAGCCGGTGTGTATAAGAGTCGAGGGAGGAGAAATTTAATAATGAGTGATGAAAAAATAGATAAGAAACTGGATATAAGGGGCGAAGTTTGTCCTTATACATTAGTAAAATCAAAACTTGGTGTCGAAGCTATTGAAGTCGGACAGGTTATCGAGATAACACTTGATTATCCGGAAGCGTCGCAAAGCATTCCAAAAGCAATGCTCAATTACGGGCACACTGTATTAAAAGTCGAAAAGGTTAAACCACAGGAATGGATAATTCAGGTGAGAAAAGAGGTTGAGGACTGATGGATTTTTCAGAGGAGCAATTAAAGAGATACAGTCGACATATAATCCTGCCTGAAGTCGGTGGCAAGGGACAGAAAAAGATATCTGCTGCAAAGGTGTTAATTGTGGGAGCCGGGGGATTGGGCTGTCCTGTAGGCTATTATCTGGCGGCCGCAGGGGTCGGCACTATTGGAATCGTTGATAATGATACCGTTGAATTGAGCAACCTGCAGAGGCAGATAGCTCACAGCATAAAAACTCTGGATGTTAACAAGGCTGAGTCAGCAAAACAGACTTTCGAAACGCTGAATCCAGATGTCAATGTGGTTACTATTAAAAAACGGCTGGACAGTAAAATCGTACTTGATCTGTTTAAGGATTATGACATCATTGTGGATGGTACCGATAATTTCCCGACCAGGTATTTAATTAATGATGCATGTGTGATGCTTAAAAAACCTTTGGTCAGCGGTGCGATTTTGAGATTTGAGGGGCAGGTTACTACTATATTGCCGCATGATGGTCCATGTTACCGTTGCTTATTTGAGGAGCCTCCACCTCCAGGGCTTGTTCCCTCATGTCAGGAGGCTGGAGTACTGGGTGTTTTGCCGGGTGTGATAGGTGCTTTGCAGGCAACAGAAGTTCTGAAATTGATTCTCGGTAAGGGTACGCCTTTGAAGGGGAATCTGTTGATATATGATGCCCTCGAAGTTAATTTCAGAAAGGTCAGGATTCCAAAAAACGAGGATTGCCCTATTTGCGGCAAGGATCCCAAGATTAAAGATTTAAACGATTTGCCGGAAGAGTACTGTTCGATATAAGTTCGTTAACAGGGATTGGTTATTATTCCATTCGGAGGATAAATAAGTGGGTTTTGTTAAAGGTCTGAAATGCAGGGAGTGCACAAGAGAATATCCGATTGAACCGATATATGTATGTGAATTCTGCTTTGGCCCGCTGGAAGTTGTTTACGACTATGACGGGATAAAGAAAGTTCTGACAAAGAAAAAGATCGAATCAAGACCGCAGAATTTATGGCGCTATAAAGAACTGTTGCCGATCGACAAAGAGCCGACAAGCGGCCTTTATTCGGGGTTTACCCCACTTGTCAAAGCGGATAAACTTGCCAGGCATCTTGGCCTCAAGGAACTCTACGTAAAAGATGATACAGTCACCCATCCTACTCTTTCCTTCAAGGACAGGGTAGTTGCGATCGCATTATCAAAGGCAAGGGAGTTCGGTTTCGATACAGTGGCGTGTGCGTCTACAGGCAATCTGGCTCATTCGGTATCAGCGCATGGGGCAGCCGGAGGGTTTAAGAGATATATCTTTATACCTGCTACCCTTGAACGCAGCAAAATAATAGCATCCCTGGCCTATGAACCTAATCTTATTGCGGTTGATGGTAACTATGATGATGTGAACAGGTTGTGCAGTGAAGTTGCAAATAAATATAATTGGGCATTTGTGAATATAAATATCAGACCGTTTTATGCTGAAGGGTCAAAGACACAGGGATATGAGATTGTGGAACAGCTCGGATGGCGTGTTCCTGATGTAGTTGTTGTTCCATGTGCGAGCGGTTCGCTCATGACAAAGATCTGGAAGAGTTTTAAGGAGATGAAACAGCTCGGACTGATTGAGGAAATACATACAAAAATATTTGCAGCACAGGCTACAGGATGCTCGCCTATTGTTAAGGCTATAAAGGACGGTGTTGATGTTATAAAACCTGTGAAACCTGACACGATTGCCAAGTCACTGGCGATTGGGAATCCCGCGGATGGCTTTTATGCAACGCAGATTATAAAAGAGAGTGGAGGCTTTGGGGCTGATGTATCTGACGATGAGATAGTTGAAGCTATAAAGCTGCTTGCTGCGACTGAAGGGATTTTTTCTGAAACAGCCGGGGGTGTTACACTGGCATCGGCAATCAAGCTTATAGATAGCGGCAGAATAGCAAAAGATGACGTGACCGTATTGAGCATCACGGGAAATGGTCTTAAGACAAAGGAAGCCATAGTTGGCCGAACGGTTGAACCGTATCACATTGAACCGAACATGAAATCTTTTGAGCAAATATTAAATAAAATTAAAAACAGGTAACGTTTACCTGCCAAATAATAATCTGGAACGAATAACGATTTTAACAAGGAGGAACATAAATGGCAGTTAAGGTGAAAATCCCGGTACCGCTTCAGAGATTGACTCAGGGAAAAGAAGAAGTTGAAGGTGAACCAGGCACAATAATTTCACTTATCGAAGGTCTGGACAAAAAATATCCAGGACTGAGCGAAAGAATTTCAGAGGGTGGCAAATTAAGAAGGTTTGTGAATCTCTACGTGAATGAGGAAGACGTGAGATTCATGAAGAACGAGGATACAGAAGTTAAAGACGGTGATGAAGTTTCTATCGTTCCTGCAATTGCAGGTGGATGTATTCTTGGTTAAAGGGAAGACCATAAATTTCCTATCGGTATATAAGACACATTTAAAGGGGGGAAAAGACAAATGAAGACAAGGGTAAAGCTTACCTTTCCGCAGGACCTGATAAAGGAGCCGGTAATATTTACCATGGCTAAAAAATTCAACGTAATACCGAATATCAGGAGAGCAAGGGTAACTGAGACAGTCGGAGAGATGGTTCTTGAACTTGATGGATCTGATGAAAATATTGAAAAAGGAATTGAATCGATCAAACAGCAGGGTGTTGATGTTGAACTGGTGGAGGGCGATATTCTGGAATAATTATGCAACCATGGCATGGACTGATTAACCAGTACAGGGAATTTCTTCCTGTTACAGACAACACTCCCGTTATTTCCCTCAATGAAGGGAACACACCTTTAATAAAAGCTTCCAGCGTTCAGGAAATAATTCAGCCTGAAATTGATCTCTATTTTAAATTTGAAGGCGCAAATCCAAGTGGTTCATTTAAGGACCGTGGAATGACGGTTGCGATCTCAAAGGCGGCAGAAGACGGTGCATCTGCAGTTATCTGTGCATCTACAGGCAATACTTCAGCATCTGCAGCAGCATATTCGGCCCGGGCCGGGATCGGTGCTATTGTGATTATTCCGGATGGTCAGATAGCGATGGGTAAACTTGCCCAGGCCATGATACATGGTGCAATGGTAATTCAGATCAGTGGAAATTTTGACGATGCTTTCCGGATTGTCAAGGAACTTGTTGACAGATATCATTTTGTGCTGGTCAATTCCATAAATCCGTTCAGAATAGAGGGGCAGAAGACAGCGGCTTTCGAAGTTTGTGATCAGCTTGGCAGCTCGCCAACATATCATGTGCTTCCAGTTGGTAATGCCGGAAATATTACAGCTTACTGGAAAGGTTATAAGGAATATCATTCAGCCGGAAGGACAGAATCATTACCCAAAATGCTGGGATTTCAGGCTGAAGGGGCGGCTCCTATTGTAAGGGGCAGGCGTGTTGAAAATCCTGAGACCGTTGCAACAGCTATAAGAATAGGCAATCCTGCCAGCTGGAAGGCAGCGGAAGCTGCAAGGGACGAGTCAGGCGGACTTATATCTGAAGTCTCTGATGATGATATTCTCAGTGCTTACAAGTTTATTGCATCAAGGGAAGGCATATTCTGTGAGCCTGCATCTGCTGCGTCTCTTGCTGGAGTCATAAAGCTTTCAAAAATGAATCATTTCGCGAAAGGCGATACTGTTGTATGTACTCTCACAGGTCACGGATTAAAAGATCCTGACAATGCGTTGGAGCTTTCAAAATCTCCTGTCAAGGTGGATGCTACTCTTTCAGCAGTAGAACATGTTTTGAAAGGCTGCTGCAT
>CAZVHL010000123.1:0-4682 GCA_964626925.1 uncultured Nitrospiraceae bacterium | reverse complement strand
TAATTCACAAATAATAAAATCGGTTCAAACATTAAGGGAATTACTCTTCCCCTATTAACTTCCCTATCAACCTGAATTTTTCGTATCTTTCTTCAAGGAGGGATTCCACCGGCTTTTCTTTTAATTCTGAAAGATGACGCTTCAGTGCTTCCCCTATAGCGAGAGCTGCTTCCTCCTGATTTCTATGAGCGCCGCCGAGGGGCTCTGTTATAATCTCATCAATAACACCAAAGTTTTTAAGGTCCTTTGATGTTAATTTCAGAGCATCGGATGCCTTGTTATACTCTCCCTGGCCTATGGTTTCACCGTTCTTTTTCCAGAGAATAGCGGCACATCCTTCAGGCGATATAACTGAATAGATTGAATGCTCAAGCATTATGACCCTGTCTCCTACTGCAAGGGCGAGTGCACCGCCGCTTCCCCCTTCACCGATAACGACCGCAATCACAGGTGTGTTCAGGGAAAACATCTCCTGCAGGTTCATTGCGATAGCCTCTGCCTGGCCTCTCTCTTCAGCACCTATCCCGGGATAGGCGCCGGGGGTATCGATTAACGTAATTATCGGCATGTTGAACTTCTCGGCAAGCTTCATTATTCTGAGGGTCTTCCGGTATCCCTCCGGATGCGGCTGGCCAAAATTCCGTTCTATTCTTTCTTTTGTGCCTCTGCCTTTCTGATGGCCAATAACAGCTATGGAAATATTGTTGAATTTAGCAAAGCCGGCTACAATGGAAGGATCATCTGCAAATCCGCGGTCACCGTGAAGCTCAACAAAGTCTTCCATCAGGAGACGGATATAGTCCAGTGTATAAGGCCTTTCAGGGTGACGGGCGATAAGGGTCTTTTGCCAGGGTGTTATCTTCGAGAAAATGTCGGCTCTCAGGTCCCGTGCCTTTTTTTCGAGTTTCTTAATCTCGGACGTGATGTTCATGTCCTTGCCGTCGGCAAGGCGCTTGAGTTCTTCGATCTTATTTTCTAACTCTGCAACAGGCTTTTCAAAATCAAGATAATAATGCATTAGTGTCCGTAAGTTTGAGGTTTATCCGCTATTTGGCGTCTGCAAGTTGATTTTTATAAGTTTCTAATTCCACTTTACTTTGCCTTCTCCGAGAATTGACTCGGCCTCGCGAATCATCTCCTCTGACGGTAGGACCTGACGGTTTGTTGAAAAAACTGATTCCCATTTACTGGGAGATATTATCCTTAAATATACAGGACAGTCGCCGTTATATTTTGACAGTATACTGTCAAGTTTTGAAATTGCATCGGGCTTTGCATCTCTGTTCATTGTAATAGTCAGAGTCTTATATTTCTTAGCAGAACTATCAGAGGTTGAATCTGAGCCTGCAGTTTTACCAGTGATTTCGCGGTGGAATTTTATGCCCCCATTCGCTTTCTTTATCTGTTCCCTGTCATCTATTGATACGATTTTCTGGGCAATTACTTTCAGTCCTTTATCTGTATTGTCTGTAAAGCCTGCTATAATGACAGGTGTTTCCTGCGAGATGATACCCTGTGCATCCCTGTATAATTCGGGAAACAGGATAACTTCCACTGTACCGTACATGTCTTCGAGTGTTATGTATGCCATTAGATCGCCTGTCCTTTTAATCTGTATCTGTTTGGAATCTCTCACCAGTCCGCATAAATTTATCTCTTGTTTATCTTTCAGTTCATGGAGTTCGTGTGTAGGGGTGCAGGCCAGTTCAGCAAGTATGTCCTGGTACTTGTTAAGGGGATGTCCTGTAATATAAAAACCAAGAGCTTCCTTTTCCATTTTGAGGAGTTCGGACTCATTCCATTCTTCGAGATCCGGCATATTAACATTAACCTGCTCATTCATATCGAACATGCTTTCCTGTCCCAACATCTTTTGCTTCTGCATTCTCATGGCCGAATCCATTACTGATGATGAGCAGGACATCAACTGGGACCTCTTACCCATTGTATCCATAGCACCTGCCTTTATAAGGCTTTCGATCACTTTCTTATTCGCGCGTCTTAAATCGACCCTCGAACAAAAATCGAAAAATGTTTCAAAGCCTTTAGTCTTCCGAACATCGAGAATTGTATCAATGGCTGAGCTTCCAACGCCCTTTACCGCTTCCAATCCAATCAGTATGGAATTGCCTATTACCTTGAACTCCCTGTCACTCTCGTTAATGTCCGGCGGCACAATATTAATTTCCATATTCCTGCATTCGTTTATGAAGATTACAACTTTTGCGGTGTTGTCCATATCAGCGCTGAGTGATGCTGCCATGAATTCAACAGGATAGTGAGCCTTTAAATAAGCGGTATTATATGCGATTAAAGCATAGGCAGCTGAATGAGATTTATTAAATCCGTACTGTGCAAACTGGAGAATCAGGTTGTACAGAGTACCGGCCTTTCTTTCTGTTACTTTATTTGCCATTAATCCCTGAATGAAAGTATTTTTCATTTTTTCCATTTCTTCAGGATTTTTTCCGCCCATCGCTTTTCTGAGTATGTCGGCCTCTGCCAGGCTGAAATCTGCCATTTTATGCGCAATCTCCATAACCTGCTCCTGATAGAGAATTATACCGTGTGTTTCTTTGAGAATTTCATTCAGCTTTGGCAGTTTTAGTTTCGCCAGGGATCCACCTGGTTTGGAAGCGGTTGGGCCTGGCGCTGCATTTTTGCCCTGAATAAATTCATCAACCATCCCACTGCCAAGAGGGCCGGGCCTGTACAGGGCAACGAGAGCAATAAGGTCTTCGAAAGCGGAAGGCTTTAATCGTTTGAGGAGGTCCTTCATTCCGGAACTTTCAAGCTGGAACACCCCGGATGTTTTTGCAGTGCATAAAAGATCAAATGTCTTCTTATCGTCAATAGGGATATCTTTTATCGAAAAAAGCTTTGAACCTGCATTTTCGGTTCTATCTGCATCATTAATGATTTTCTCTGCCTTGTCGATTACTGTCAGGGTCTTAAGTCCGAGAAAATCAAACTTCAACAGGCCGAGGTTCTTAATTGCATCCATATCAAACTGTGTAACTATCGCTTCGTCGTTAGGAGCCTTGTACAGAGGCAGGAAATTGGTTAGGGGTTCAGGAGATATCACAATACCGGCCGCATGTGTGGAAGCATGTCGCGCCATGCCTTCCAGCCTTTGCGCAACATCGATAAGTTCCTTGATTTTAGGATCAGTATCGTACAGTTCCTTAAGTTTAGGTTCCATATCGAGTGCGGTTTTTAGTGTAATTTTAAGTACAAAAGGAACCAGTTTAGCCACTCTGTCTACTTCGGAATAAGGGATATTCATTGCGCGACCTACATCCCTTATTGCTGCGCGCGCCTGCATGGTTCCGAATGTGATTATCTGTGCCACATGATCTTTACCGTAGCGGTCAGTTACATACTCTATAACTTCGGATCGTCTGTCCATGCAGAAATCAACATCAATATCCGGCATGCTTATTCTTTCAGGGTTCAGGAACCGTTCGAAAAGCAGGCCATATTTGATCGGGTCTATGTCTGTAATATCGAGACCGTAGGCCACGAGGCTTCCGGCAGCAGAGCCCCTTCCCGGACCAACAGGGATATTTTTACTTTTTGCATAACTGATAAAGTCCCACACAATAAGGAAGTAAGAGGAGAACCCCATTTTTTCTATCATATTAAGCTCGGTCTGCATCCGTTCAACATAATTTTCCGGAACATTTCGATTCAGCTTTTTGCCAAGCCCATCTTCTGCCAGTTTCCTGAGGTAGTCATTAACATTCTCTCCGCTGGGAACTGAAAACCGGGGGAGACTAAATTCATCAAATTTAAAGTCAAGATTGCATTTTTCAGCAACCTTTCTTGTGTTTGTAATGGCTTTGGGAATATCTTTGAATGCTTCTTTCATTTCTTCAGGGCTTTTGAAATAGAATGTATCTTTTGAAAATCTCATCCTCTCTGCATCCTGAATGGTCTTGCCTGTCTGAATGCATAGCAGAACGTCATGTGCCCTTGCGTCATCTCTTGTTAAATAATGACAGTCATTAGTAGCTACTAACGGTATATGCAGCTCATTGCTCAGTTCAATAAGTTGCTTATTTATTTTTTCCTGTTCAGGGAGCTCATTTGCCTGGATTTCGAGGAAGAAATTATCTGCGCCGAAAATTCTCCTGTAATCGAGTGCTGTTTCCCTTGCCCTGTCGATCATTCCAGCTGCAAGGTAGTGAGGTATCTCGCCTTTTAAACATGCGGATAGTCCGATCAGACCGCCGCTGTGCTGTTCCAGTATATCTTTGTCGATCCTGGGTTTGTAATAAAACCCCTCCAGATAGGCCATGCTTACAAGTCTTGTGAGGTTTCTGTAACCATTGATATCTTTGCATAAAAGTATCAGGTGAAATGATTTTCCAGAAGCGATCCCTGAACTGCTCTTATCAAAACGGCTTTTCGGTGCAATGTAAACTTCACAACCTATGATCGGTTTCAGCCCTGCCTTCGATACTTTTTTGTAAAAATCTATTGCACCGAAGAGGTTGCCATGGTCTGTCATGGCAACCGCAGACAGGTTGTACTCTACAGACTTGTCAATCAGGTCGTTTAATCTGATTGCTCCGTCGAGTAAACTGTATTCTGTATGAAGATGAAGCGGAACATACTCGGAATGCATGAAGAAATTTTATACCATAGGGAACTGCATAGTCAAACCGGAAAGGCAGTAT
>CAZVHL010000122.1:1521-4708 GCA_964626925.1 uncultured Nitrospiraceae bacterium | reverse complement strand
GATAGTTATTTATCTTGACAACAATATGTATATTTGAGAAAATTCGTTATGTCATTGATAGTTAGACATCCTCTTGATGAAAAAGATCTAAACGGAATTTTCAAGTTGCGATATAAGGTGTTTTGTCATGAGTGGGACTTTGAGAAACCCGAAAACCATCCTGATGGAATCGTTACGGATGCTTACGATGAAAATGCGATACACATGGCAGTAAAAGATGATTCACATAAAGTTATCGGGGCGGTTATGCTTATACTTGATTCGTCAGAAGGATATCCAGTCGAAAAACATTGTGAACTGGATATTAATATTGATGATTTACCAAGACAAAATTTGGCAGAGATTTCAAGGCTTGTAATTCATAGAAATTTCAGAAGGAGGGCGGAAGATACATATATATATGGTCCTGATGAAGACAGGCGCAGTATCGGAAGCTTTGCTTTCCAGCAGCACTATCCAACTCAAAGAACCAGGTACAGAAGGGCAGACGATAAATTCATACCTAAACGCGGTGTGAGGCGACCTAATGAAATGCAAAGTGACAGGCGAAGACGACACGAAGTAATAATCGATTTATATAAGGCGGTATATCAGGAAAGTAAACGGAGAAATTTAACTCACTGGTATTCTGTAATGACAAAGGGAATCGTGGGCCTTCTAAATAAATTCGGATTTGCTTTTGAAGCTATTGGTGATCCGGTTGATTTTCATGGTATCAGAACGCCTTATCTGGCTAATATGGAAAAGATGGAAAAAGAAATGTCGACTAAAAATCCGGAGATGTATGAAGAATTTACCAAAAACATATAACACCGGTAAATCTGATTCTCTGCCAAAATCAGAACTGAGGAAGAGAACTGAGGCTATTTCAGAAAAGTGTATATTTGCCGTTGATGCTTCGTTTGTTATTAAAACCTGGAACGCAACGATGGAGAGATTGACTCACAGATTATCAGAAAATGTCATCGGGAATAAAATTGATAATGTTTTCCCTTTTTTACATGATGAAATAGCGCTTGTTTTAAGTATAGGCAAAAAAAGACGTTTGAAGAATTACAGGAACAACTGCTTCATGGGTACAGATCTTTGCGGTGACATAGTAATAAATCCTGTAAAGGATAAAAAGGGGAAAATCAAAGAAGTGTCAGTTGCATTGAATAAACTTGATGGTGAGTGTCCACTTGATAAAAAATTGAGTGATTCTGAAAAGATGATAGCGATCGGAAAGATAGCATCATCTCTTGCACATGGCGTGAGAAACCCGTTAAATGCCATAAAGGGTGCCGTGGTATATTTGAGAGAAAAATATGGGCATGAATCAACTCTCCTTGAATTCAGTACGATAATTAACGAAGAAATTGATAAGCTTGATAATTTTATCTCTAACTTCCTGAGCGCTTCCAAGGGGGAACTGAAATTTGTGTCTGTAAATATTAATGGGATGATTAAGTCAATTCTTGGTATGGTAAAGCCGCGAGCTGACATACAGAACATCAAAATATCCCATAGGCTGGCTGTTTTGCCACTTATCATGGCCGATTCTTTTCAGATAGAACAGGCAGTATTCAATATAGTTAACAATGCATTGGAGGCTATGCCGGACGGGGGAGTGATTAAAATTAGAACATCTATGCAATGGGAAAACAATGGCGACTATGTTCTTATCGATATAACTGATACCGGCAAGGGCATTCCTGGTGAAGCATTGAGTAAATTGGGCGAGCTTTCTGACTCAGCCAGCAATGATAAAGGTTTTGGTATTTTTCTTTCCCGAGAGGTTATCAAGGCGCATAATGGCAAACTTCTGTGGGAAAGTTTAAGAGACAGGGGAACAACGTTTAAAATATTTTTGCCAGTTAAGCATAGTGGATAGTCAGGATAAAAAAGCAAACATACTTATTGTTGATGATGAGCCTAATGCGTTAAAGGTATTGTCCGCGATCCTTAAAGAAATCCCGTATAACACTTATCTGGCAGATGGGGTTGATAAGGCTAAAGAAATAGTTTCTTCAGAAGATATTGATGTGGTTATAACAGACCTCAAAATGCCCGGTAAAGATGGTTTGCATCTTTTTAAATACCTGAAGTCTCAACACCCGGATATTCCTGTCATTTTTTTAACTGCTTTTGGTACGGTTGATTCTGCAGTAACAGCAATGACAGACGGGGCTTTCTTTTATTTCATTAAACCGCCTGATTATGTAAAAATGAAAGCGATTCTTTCTAAAGCTGTTGAACAGAAACAGCTTAAAAATGAAATTACCAGTTTGCGAAGTCAACTTGAATCCACCTACAGATTTTCCAGCATTATCGGGAAAAGTCCGAGTATGGAGGATGTATTCAGGTTAGTTGAATCTATTAAAGATTCTTCAATTAATGTTCTTATAACCGGTGAAACAGGGACAGGCAAAGAACTTCTTGCCAATGCCATTCACTACACCAGTCAGAGACACTACAAACCATTTATTCCGGTAAATTGTGGCGCTGTGCCACGTGAGCTTCTTGAAGCAGAATTTTTTGGTCATGAAAAGGGCGCTTTCACAGGAGCGATTTCGAGAAGGATCGGAAAGTTTGAAGAAGCACATACCGGCACTTTATTTCTTGATGAAATCGGAGAACTGGAATTGCCTCTACAGGTAAAAATATTGAGGTCTATACAGGAGAAAGAAATTGAGCGTGTGGGTAGCAATAAAAAAATAAAGATCGATATAAGACTTATTGCATCGACTAATCGTGATCTGGCGAAAGAAGTTAAACTGAAAAAATTCAGACCTGACCTTTATTATCGTCTCAATGTAATACAGATTAAATTGCCGCCTTTGAGAGAAAGACACAGCGACATACCTCTTCTGGTTACACACTTTATAGATAAATTTTCACAACGTGAAAATAAACATATTGAAAGCGTATCTCCAGAGGTGATGAATATTTTCCTTAACTATTCATGGCCCGGTAATTTAAGGGAACTTGAAAACGTCATAGAAAGGGCAATTGTTCTTGTGAAAGGTAGCGTGATTGGTTTAAGCAATATACCTAAAGACATAAAGAAAGAGACTGCAAAAAACATCAAACTCAAGAGTAACGTGAAACCACTTAAAGAGCTTGAGCTTGAGACAATAATGCAGGCTATTGAGGCTTATAACGGTAATAAATCAAGGGCTGCCCGAGCTCTGGGGATAACCAGAAA
>CAZVHL010000122.1:0-1421 GCA_964626925.1 uncultured Nitrospiraceae bacterium | reverse complement strand
TAAAATGCAAGAGCCTGTTAAAAAACCGGACAATAAAAAAGTAATAATTATAGGTGGCGGACCTGCTGGACTCACTGCAGCCTATAAACTTTCCAAGCTCGGCAGAGATTTTGTAGTGCTGGAGAAAGATAAGGTTGTGGGTGGATTATCAAGAACAGTCAATTATAAAAACTATCTTTTTGATATAGGGGGACACAGGTTTTTCACAAAAATCAAACAGGTGGAAGACATGTGGAATGAGGTATTGGGTAAGGATTTTCTCCACCGTAAGCGGATGTCGCGTATTTACTATAACAAAAAGTTTTTTTCATACCCGCTGCGTCCTCTCAACGCACTGTCAGGATTGGGGGTCTGGAGCAGTTCCATGATGCTGTTAAGTTATTTGTATTCTCGCTGTTTTCCTATTAAGAAGGAGGAGACTTTCGAACAATGGATTTCAAATCGTTTCGGAAGGCGATTGTATAATGTTTTTTTTAAAACATATACTGAAAAAGTATGGGGTATGCCATGCAGCGAAATAAGGGCAGAGTGGGCAGCACAACGGATTAAAGGACTTTCACTCTCAAGCGCTGTAAGAAATGCATTTAAGAAACCAAACAATAATGGTAATAAAAAGGCCTCGATCAAGACACTAATCGATTCATTCAACTATCCCAAATTGGGGCCCGGCATGATGTGGCAGACTGTATCAGAACTTATTAACAATAATGGCTCCAGGGTTTGCTTAGGGTCGGAGGTCATGGAGATTTTCTGGAATAACAAAACAAATAGAGTGGAATCATTGGGAGTGCAGGTTAACGGACAGAAAGAAAAATTTTATGGGACCGAATTTATAAGCAGCATGCCGATTAAGGAATTAATAAAAAAATTCAGTCCTTCTGTGCCTGAAGACGTTATGAATGCTGCTGATAATCTCAAGTACAGAGATTTTATCACTGTGGCTCTTATAATTAATAAGCCGGATATATTCCCTGATAACTGGCTATATGTTCATGACCCGGATCTGAAAGTTGGAAGGATCCAGAATTTCAAAAACTGGAGTCCTTTTATGGTGCCGGATTCCAGTAAGACATGTCTTGGTCTTGAATATTTTTGTTTTGAAGGGGATGAACTCTGGAATATGCCAGACCATGAACTGATTGAACAGGGGAAGAGAGACATAGTGAAAATGGGGATTGCAAAATCATCTGAAGTTGAAGATGGTACAGTAGTCAGGATGCCAAAGGCTTATCCGTCTTATGATTCAAAATATAATAAAATGCTTAAAATCATACGCCGGTTTTTAGGAGGTATTAGCAACCTGCAGCTGGTGGGTCGCAACGGAATGCACAAATATAACAATCAGGATCATTCTATGCTTACGGCAATGCTGGCTGTTGAGAATATTGAGGGAGCCAGGCACAACATATGGAAGGTGAATG
>CAZVHL010000121.1:0-4750 GCA_964626925.1 uncultured Nitrospiraceae bacterium | reverse complement strand
AAGTTACACTGAAAAAAGAAATCAATATATGTTCACTTCAGGATTATCATAAACAGGCTCTTTGACCAACTTTGGCTTTACATTCATTTATGCAGATTGTTAAAATTCTGGCTTAGAGGATATCATGCAAAAAGTACCTATGACACCAGCAGGATTCAAGAAAATCAAAGATGATCTCCAGAACCTTCTTAAGGTTGCGCGTCCCGAGAACATTAAGGCCATTGCTGAGGCAAGAGCGCATGGCGATCTCTCGGAAAATGCAGAATATCATGCTGCAAAGGAAAGACAGTCTTTTATTGAAGGTAAAATAAATGAACTTCAAAGCAAGATAGCGCTTGCAAATGTGATAGACCCTTCTACGATTTCACAAGACAAGATCGCATTTGGTGCAACGGTGAAAGTTTTGGATGTAGATACTGATGAGGAAAAAAAATTCATTCTGGTCGGACCTGAAGAAGCTGATATAAAGGCATGCAAAATTTCGATACATTCTCCGGTCGGGAAATCCCTTATAGGCAAAGAAGTAGGCGATGAAGTTACTATTAAGGCCCCGGCAAAAACTATAGAATATGAAATATTAGAGATACGTTTTGAGTAGACTGTTTCAGGCAACGGTAACAGAAAACAAGGAAATCATCAAAAACCATCATCTCCTCACTCTTCATCCAACAGAGAAAATTCAAAAACCAAAACCCGGCAACTTTTTCATGCTCTCTGTTAACAGAGGATTAGACCCTTTACTTAAACGTCCTTTCAGTATTCATCGGTCTATTAATGGAGACATACAGTTCCTTTATCGAGTTGTCGGTAAAGGTACCGGCATACTGAGCATAAAAAAACCTGGTGATGTAATAGCAGTTCTCGGTCCTCTTGGAAACAGTTTCACTGTAACTGGCAAACAAAAAAACATTATCCTTGTTGCAGGTGGGCTTGGAATAGCACCGATATTTTCTTTAGCTGAAAGTCTGATCCAACCTTTATCTAAATTCAAAAAAGGGGGAAGTAACAATAAATTAATACTTTTTTATGGCGCAAGGACTAAAAACGAAATTCTTTATGAAAATGAACTTTCATCCATCGGGTTTAAAACAGTGATAGCAACTGATGATGGTACGGCCGGCAAAAAAGGTAATATTATAAATATCTTTAAGAGATACATGATGAATAGCTCATTGCCTGCAAAGAATTGCTCAATCTATGCATGCGGGCCAGAGGCGATGCTAAAATCACTTTCAACGATTATTCATAAACAAAAGTTGAAGGGGTTTGCAGCACTCGAACAAAATATGGCCTGTGGATTGGGAACCTGCCTCGGTTGTGTTGTCAATACAAAACATGGTTATAAGCGAGTCTGTAAAGAGGGTCCGGTGTTCCCTATCGAAGACATTTTGTGGGATTAATATGGCTAAAGCAAATAAATTAGACCTGAAAGTAAATCTGGGCAAGCTTAAACTCAAAAACCCGGTTATTACCGCTTCCGGAACTTTTGGTTATGGCAAAGAGTTTGCTGAATTTATCAATCTAAATCATCTTGGCGCTATTGTAACAAAGGGCATATCACTCAGGCCGATGAAGGGCAATCCAACACCGCGTATTGTTGAAACCTCATGTGGAATGCTTAACGCGATCGGTCTACAGAATACAGGATTAAAACATTTTATAAAGGAGCAGTTACCTTATTTAAATAAATTAAAAACAAAAACAATCGTTAATATACTCGGTAATTCGATTGACGAATATGTCGAACTTGCCGAACGACTTGAATCTGCCGGTGTGGATGCGATAGAGCTGAATGTTTCCTGTCCTAATGTAAAAAAAGGCGGTATAGTATTTGGAACAGACCCGAATATTTTTAAAGAGTTAATCCAGAGTGTAAGAAAAAGAGTTAAAACCCCCCTAATTACAAAGCTTTCTCCAAATGTTGCTGATATAAAAGTTTTTGCAAAAATTGCTGAAGATTCGGGCAGTGACATTATATCTCTAATAAACACTTTGACAGGAATGAGTATAGATGTAAATACCGGACGTCCAAAACTTGCCAATATAACCGGTGGATTGTCCGGTCCCGCAATTAAGCCAATAGCAGTCAGAATGGTATGGGAATGCTATAAAAGTGTAAGTATTCCGATTATTGGAATGGGTGGTATAATGAATTTTGAAGATGCTCTGGAATTTATGCTTGCAGGTGCAACTGCAGTAGCTGTAGGTACCGGGAATTTTATTAACCCCCAATCAACGATTATTGTACTTAACGGTATAAAATCACATATGTCCGCTAATGGCATTAAATCGTTAAATGAGATAATTGGAGCTGTAAAGTGCTAGAGAAACCGATTATTACGCTAACTACTGACTTTGGGCTTAAGGATCCTTTTGTAGGGCTGATGAAAGGCGTAATAATGGGTATTAATCCTAATGCCGTGATAATTGATATAACTCATAATATCTCACGCCAGAATATATTCGAAGCTGCAAATGTAATTTCGTTGAGTTACAAGTATTTTCCGCCTACTACTATTCATGTTGTTGTTGTTGATCCGGGTGTCGGTGGATCAAGGAGACCTATTCTTGTCGTAACTGAAGATTATTATTTTATCGGACCGGACAATGGCATATTTACTCCGGTATTTAAAAAATTACAATCGCATTTTTTTAAGGTCATACATCTTTCTTCAAGTCATTACTATCTTCCTATGAGCGGCGTTACTTTCCATGGCCGTGACATATTTGCTCCGATCGCAGCATACCTGTCAAAGGGAACTGACCATAAGAAGTTAGGCGATCAGATTAGTGATTTCACCTCTATTCAAATACCCTCAACTGATATTAAAGATGGGCAATCTATCTCAGGTGAAATTATTTCGATCGACTACTTTGGTAATGCTATTACAAATATAAACAGAGAAGATCTGTCAAAATTGGCCCCATTGGAAAACAACAATAAATATAAAGTTTCATACAATGAATATCAGTTATCACTGGCAGCCTATTATGCTGAGAGCAAAAGCTCTGAACTCTCGGCTATAATAAACAGCTTTGGTCATCTTGAACTTTTTGTTTACAAGGAAAATGCAGCTGAAAAACACAACATTAAAATTGGAGACAGTATAGGCGTATCACTAACAAACTAATGAGAATACTATTAATTGGAAACTTTGCTCCTCCTTATGAAGAAGAGAGTCTGCACAATTTATCATTACTGAAGAAACTATCAGAAGATCAGCATCAATGTACTGTTTTGAATATTTCTGAAAAGTCCTCAAAAGACAGTAGCTTCATCGATTCCAGGAATTATATTGATTTTGTTTTTAAATTAATTCGACTGAGTTTAAGGAAAGACATCGTCCATTTTGCAACTAAAGGCTACCTTCGACTGGGACTGTTGAAGTTGATGACATCCATACTTATTGGTAAGATTTTAGGAGCTAAGACATTTATAACTATTCATTCAGAGTTTTTCTCTGTTGCCGGGCAGATGCGAAGTCCGGTCGGTGGCAGACAGACCCTCTTTACTGCATTTACTCTGGCAAACAAAATAATATGTTCCGATAAAGATACATATGATGTTGCTTCCATGTACATGAGAAAATCCAACTTTGAGCTCATTCCTTCTTTTATTTATATCCCGGATGAAATTGCTAACAGGGAAACTCCTGTATTACTGAATTTGCAAAGCAAAAAGAAAGTTATGATTTTTGCTAATGTGAAGTATCCCTCTTTCCTCTTTGAGATTCTCAAAGAAATGCTTGAAAATCATCCTCTACCATCCGACACAGGCGTTGTTATATCACTGTACGATAGACCTACATCAAAACTCCAGCATGCAATTGAAGAAATCGGGTCCAACATGAGGGATTCTATTATTTTCATAGAACCCGATGACCTGCAGTCCACACTCCTGTCTTATTCTAAATCGGACGTTGTGTTAAGGCATATGAACTGTGATGGGATTGTTTTCTTTGAAGACTTCGCGTTTTCTATAAAAAAGATGCTGCATTCAGAGAATGATATATACTTCCCCAGTGGGTTACTGTTTATTAAAGAGGGATCAGTTGCAGAAATGTGTGTATGTATAATGAATACGATGTTATGTGTAGAAGCAGGAACTACTCCTGAACCTGAATTATCAAATTCATATAAACGTATTAAAGAGCTATACGAAGAATGAGCTTTAGCCCATATTATTCACTCGGCAAAGCAGGATTTAGAGAAAGGTTATTTTCTCTGTTGCAGCAGTTATAACAAATATCCGTTCATTATTGCTTGCGTGATCATCGGGTGTAAGGAAGAAACCGTAATGGTCTGAAGAGTATTCAAGGGCATATCCGGATATTAACTCACCATCCACAAAATGAACCTTAACTTTTTTGCCCCCCATGTCTTTTATGTTTTTATATCTTTCTATTTGCTCTTCGAATCCTGGAGTATCCTTAACAAAAAACACGGCTTTTAGTCTTTCCATATCAACTGATATTTCTTCAGTATTTTCGAGCTCTAAATGAAATGAAGTCTTGAAAGGTGAAAAGTCACTGGTAATACCCCTCAATAATGAACCGTCTTTAAATCTTGCAACTATATTATGTTTATCCATTAAACAGTCACCTCTGTTAGTAGTTCAACCAATTATACTTAAATTACCATGAACTTGTCCAAGACAATCATATTAAATATTCGAGTAAAATACCGCTGTTTCTGATAATAAAAATCATTTCTTAAACAACTCAGGCATATTCTGCTTAGCCTGCATTAA
>CAZVHL010000120.1:0-4805 GCA_964626925.1 uncultured Nitrospiraceae bacterium | reverse complement strand
GGGTTTCCCCACTGGATCCTAAGTCCAGCGCGTCTGCCAGTTCCGCCACTCTCGCATAAATGCTGTTAAAGGAAATTTTATTGCAATGTTAGTCAGCTTTATTGAATATATCGGCATCCAGTGCAAGGTTTAAGATATCAATGGCCTTAGCAAGGGCTTCTGATGCCTCTTTATCTTTCCCCTGCTCCAACAGGCTTTTGCCCTCGGCAGTAAAGTTGTCAATGCTTTGCATCTGCTCTGCTGTAATCGGGAAGTCCTTACCCTTTAGTTTATCAATTTTATTAAGTTGACTTTGAGGATCACTTCCACCGCTGCAGCTTACACTAACTACAAATATGCCGGCTATAAACAAATACAATAATTTCTTCATTTCTTCCTTCCTCCTGGGGTGCATATCAGAGATAATCTCTAATTTGCCCTTACTTTAATGTAGTTAATTAACGAGTTATTATTGTACGATATTTGTATTTACAAAAACCATATTATAGAGCACTAATATGACATTAAAGATTCCGGGTGAAACAGGTGAGAAATAGTTTTTTAAACTGCGATGTCCTGCACTACCATGTTATTGTGACGGTAAGTGTATCATTATAGATTCCTGCTGAAACATCCTGCATAGGAGGTATTCTGCCGTAGACGGTGTTAATCCATGGCCTGTTTCTCCTTACTCTTCGACGCTTGGTTCTGGTTCTTCCACTCCCATCTCCCCAAATACGATTATGGTTTGCACGAGTATAGAAATTATATTCAAACAGTTCGTTGCCAGATATGAGACGCATCATTCTGGGGTCAAACCCGCCTGAATTGGGGCTTGGCCCTATAGCTATTCTGACCCTTTCCCGGGTAGTACATAAGACTGTTATGGTTCCTGTAGCATCAAGGGGTGCTGTTGAAAAAGTGTCATAGCCCCCGAAGTTAACCGGAGTAGTGGAAACATTGCATGCGAAGCTTTCTGTTCTGACCGTACACATGATTACAAAAGCAGCCATTATGTATGCAATCTTATATAATATTTTCTTTATCACTCTGCTATGCAGGATATTTCCCCCAGATCTATCAGCATTTCCTCGCTTTCTGGAATAATTATACTGAACTCGCATTTTTTACCCCTGTAAACAAGCTCTGCCATATGTTTACCTGAAGGTATGTTTTCAAGATAGAATTCCCCTTCTGTACCAACCAGTCCTTCCATAATGCCGTCTTCTGTCCTGATATGCAATGATGCAAACTCGGCAGGGATCTTTTTCCCGTCTATCACCATAATAACAGTTCCCACGATACCCTGTATTTTACTTACATTAAACTCAACTAATGCACCGCTTCTGTAAGAAGGAGAAATATACTGCGTTAATGACGGGATTGTGTAATTAATCGGTATGTCCCTGTTTTCTATGTCGATCCTGTTGTCATGGAAAGAGCGCAGATTCGGAATGATTGCCTCGCCTTTCTCATCTGTCCTGTCAATTTCATTGCCGTAATAATACACGCGAACTCCTTCCAGGTCATTGATTTTTACCTTTGCAAAGCTGTCCTTTACTGGTCTGCTTAAAAAGACGGAATTGTCGATATATCCTGCACCCCCTGAAAAAGCCAATCTGTAGCCATAATCCCGTACTTTATTATTGAACCCGGCTTCAAATAATCCGAATTTATTCTGATACTGGAGATCGCTGTCAATATCATTATCGCCATGAATATTTTCGACCTCAGCTTTATAGCCGAAACCGCGTCCAATCGGAAGGCTTTTTTGAATACCCACCTTACTGGTCTCTGAGCCATCCCTGCTTGCCAGGCTTAAATTCCCTGAGACATCTTTGCCGAAATATATATTCAGGCCCAGAAATATCTGATCGCTTGTTTTTATGGCTCTTGATTCACTGGCAATCATGAAAAATGTTGTCTGTTTTGTAACTGCTTTGTTATAAGATACAGCTATCCTTGACGTGGTTACAGATTCATAGAAATCAGAATATGTATATCCGATGGTTATGAATCCGGTTCTTTTGCCTCCCGTACCCACTGTGCTACTGAATGCCAGTCTTGCCTTGTCATCCGAAGGTGTCATTGTAAGGTTGGAATATTCTTTGGAACTGGACTGTAATGAAGTTGTAATATTGATATTCCTGGACTGAAAGGAATAACCTAATAATCCACTGAGTCCGGTTTTCTCCGAAGAATTGCTCACTGCAACAACTGAATCCAGGACACCAAGATCAAAAACAAGTAGTGATGCTGTCTGTCCCATGTTTATTAAGTTATTCGATGCTTCGGCAGTATATCCGACCGTTAACCGCTCCGAAAGCCCGTAATTATGAAAACTCAGGAAGGCAGGCTTTCCATAAGAAAAACTTTTTTCACCAAAGTCTTCTCTTCTGGCGCCAAGGCTGTAGCTGTATTCATGAAGTCCCTGTTTCAGCAGCCGGTCTGTATAGTAGTATGGCTTTGAGATAATATGTTCTCGTCCATATGCATCTCTTATGATTATCCGGGCTGCTCCAAGCCCGACTGTTGCCGGAATATCACTAAACGAAAACTCTCCAGGTGGAAGCTTTTCTTTTCTTACCAGAAAGTTATCAAGATAAATTTCAAGCTCTGACGGGGTCTCAAGCGTACCGGTCAGATCAAGTGAAGGGAATTTTAATAAATATGGATCAATCGAAAAGTTTTTGGAAAAATTAATTCCACCAAGGACAGCAGTTGAACCTGATCTGCCGGATGAGGCAGAGAAGTCGCCAAATGTGGTGGTTGTCAATTTATCCCGGTTATCGAGCGTAATGTTCGTCATCAGTCTTAGGAAATCATCTGTGTCTTCTGTGTCCTCATAAATAAATGTTGACATGCCAAAATAATTACCAATACTGACACCCAGTTCGCCCGATATATCAAGAAGGGTATCTACAGTTTCATGATCATAAATGAATGCATAATTGAGGAACGCAGATTTGCCTGTCGTATAAGTCACCTTGTAAGGTTTATTGTAGGATATGTCGATACTGTGTGCTTTAAACAGTTGAGGAACGGCTGTTATTACCAGAGAGACGTCTTCATAATTTATGCTGAATTCGAGTCCGGTAATGGATCCGAGTGAGACAAATGTTTCACCATTAAACTGAATATCCCTGCCCAATCCTTCTTTGAGTCCCAGCTGATCGAGTTCGTCCCTTTTTATCCATATATCGTTGTCAGGAGCAGAGTACAGGAAAAAATCTCCTTTGTTCTCTTCGTTTAGGATCAGCTGTAAAATTACACTCTCCTGAGAGAAGGCGGTCCTGATAAAGGGGGTGATACAGAAAACTATAAGAACTAAAACAATGCTATGGCGCACACATTTCTTTGTCAATATCAATTTTTTTGCTCATTGAAAGTCTGTCTGTGGAAATATCAATATTAATAGACTTTAATTTAGGGCAATTATCCTCTGGAATCTTGATTGTAAAGTTTTTGGAATTGCTTCCATGAACATATCCACCGCCTATCTCGTTTTGAAACAGTGAATTGCCAGCTTCATCTATTCCCTCTGTCTTGATTGATCTTACGATAAAATGAATATTGCCATCGTTTTTTACTGCAACAGAAAGTTCGCCCTGTATTATATCCAGCGTTTCTACGCTTCCTCTTGCATCCATTTTCTGAGGCATTATAAATATTGGTACCCCAACTTTCATAATTATTTTTACCGCTGTTGTCTCTGTTGGACTGGAGCCGGGAATTTCTTCTATAAATATTCTGTATGTTTTTTCCTGTTTTCCCTGAGATATTTTTGTGCCGAGTCGAATGATTCTTTCTTCATGAGATTTAATTGTGACTATTTTGGGGAAGAATATAATATCTTTGGTAAGGGTATAAATGTCTTTCCCCTTATTATTATGTTCCCATGTATATGCCTTTAAATGCAGAGTAAGATCTTCATTAGATTCATTATTTATAGCGAGTATGTTGGTCTTATTCAAGCTATCAAAAAATATTTTGATAGGATTTATTGAAAAATCAGCAGAAAACCCCTTTGTAGGGAACTGTAGGGTTAGGCAGAAAAACAGAATCGATATTAAGTGCAGAATTTTTAATGAATTACTTTTTATAAGCATCTCTCCTTTAACAGGGATCATCTGCAAACTTATTATTAATAACATTACACTTTATCAAATATTGTCTGCTCATGTCTATATAATATTCAGGTGGTGAAATGGTGGGTATCTGATAGTGTAGAAAACTCTTCAGCTTTCTACGCTATCAAATTCAATTAAAACAGGAAAGGATTGATCTGTTTTATGGATTTACTTGATCGTTTAGTACTCAACCGTAACAGTGACTGTGCCGCTGTAAGCGCCTGCCTGCACATCCTGTAAAGCTGTAATTCTACCAAATATATTCCTGATGTCCGGAGCATTATTTGCAGATATGCCGGTCGTTCCAGGCGAAGCGCTTGCCCATACTGTGGTTCTGCCTGCTTCCTGGTACAGTTCATAGTTCAACGTATCCGTGCCATCAGTCATTGTTCGTACCCCACTTATATAGAGGTCATAATTTGATCCTCTAGTACAGCGGAATGTGAAATCACCAATACCATCATCGTCATTGACAGTATTAGTAGGATCATATGTACCAAAATCCAGATTTGTTACGCTTGTAAGCCTGCAGCTTGCCATTACAGTTGCAGAGGCAGACAGTGCGGTCGTATCTGTTTGAGCCATTGCAGAAACTGTACTCAATATGAGTACTAACCCTATTACGATTAACATTAATTTTTTCATTTTATTGAATCCTCCTTATAATAAGATTTAGACAGAATAAAATCGAGGTCA
>CAZVHL010000119.1:0-4845 GCA_964626925.1 uncultured Nitrospiraceae bacterium | reverse complement strand
CATTTTGTCCATTGTTCTTTCGCTGGCAAGTTCTCTCTCAAACTGAGCAAAGGTCAGCATGATATTTCTAAGAAGCCTGCCCGATGGTGTAGAGGTATCAAACCGCTCTGTTACAGATATAAAATCAACTCGATATTTTTCGAATAATTCTATTAACTGATAAAAATCTTTTGGTGAGCGTGTTAAACGGTCTATCTTGTATGAAATGACAAGGTTGATTTTATTCTGCTTTACGTCTTCAAGAATTTCATTTAAAGCAGGTCGGTTGAGATTGGCTCCTGTAAACCCGGGGTCAGAATAGACCTTAAAAGTTTCCATGTTTTCTTGGCTACTGATAAACGAGTTAATCTTTACTTCCTGCGATTCGCATGAATTAAATTCAACTTCTACTTGATTATCCGTGCTTACCCTTGTATAAATTGCGCATTTTAATTTTTTACCCTGTACCCTGGGTGGTATAGGTGTGGCTTGCATTTTGGCCCCCTAAGCATTAACATAGCAATAAATTAGATGGAATATATTAAGATAATATAATTATAGCAATTTATTGTAATATGTCAAGGGAATAAAATGCTTTCTGAAAATATTAAAAGATATCGGAAGAAAAAAGGATTATCTCAGGATAAGTTAGCAAAATTAGCTGACGTAACACATACGACACTTATTAAGATTGAATCCGGTGCAAATGATAACCCAACAATTAAAACTTTAAGGAAAATTGCCGATGCATTAGGTGTAAGTTTAGATAAGTTGGTGGGGAGAGGACGATACTAAAACTTGATACTGAAAGATATTGATTATGAAGTATAAAATATTCGTAAGCGGAGTTCAGAAGGAACTTAAGAAAGAACGGCACACCGTTAAAGAGCTTGTTTCAGGCAATGTTCTTTTAAATGAGCATTTTGGTGTATTCCTGTTTGAAAATATGCCCGCTCAAAGTAAGTCTGTTGAAAAATTGTATCTGGATAAAGTCGGCAATAGCTCTATTTATATGGGTATATTAGGGGATCAGTACGGAACTACTGTTATGAACAATCTCTCAGCAACAGAAGCTGAATTTTGGGAGGCAAAGAAAAAGGACAAAGAGATTTATGTCTATATAAAAGGCCGCAATGATTCCAAGAGGGACAAAAGAGTTCAGAAATTAATAGCGGAAATCAAGAACCCTGAAACCGGATACAGTTATAAAAGATTTCAGTCCACTGATGAACTGAAAAATAACATCTATGAAAGTCTTATAGATTTCTTACGGGAGAAAGGCATTGTCGGAAAAACAGCTTTTGACAGGGCCGTATGTGAAGATGCATCTTTAAACGATATTGACAAAGAAAAAGTGAAATGGTTTTTACGCATGGCAAAAGACAAACGGAATTATCCGCTCTCAGAAAAAACACCGGTTAAAGACATATTTACACATCTGAACCTGCTGCATAAAGGGGCTTTAACAAACGCTGCCGTTCTTTTGTTTGGCAAAAATCCTCAGAAGTACCATTTACAGGCAGAAATCAAATGTCTACAATTTCACGGGACAGAAGTCAAAAAGCCGTTTGCATCATATCATATTTACAAAGGCAATTTATTCGAGCAGATTGACCGGGCTGTTGCGTTTGTGTTAAGCAGCATACGAATGCCGGTTATTCAACAGGCAGAAACGGCACAGGTCAAACGTCCGCTTGAAATACCTGTTTTTGCAGTTCAGGAAGCGATTGTTAACGCTGCTGCTCATAGAGATTATAATCCAAGTGCAGCGGTACAAGTAATGGTATTTATCGATCGTGTGGAAGTATGGAATCCCGGAAGATTACCGTCACAGCTTAGTATAGATGACCTTAAGAAACCTCATACCTCGTATCCCGGCAATCCATTATTAGCGGAAGTACTGTATCTATCCGATTATATTCAAAAAGCAGGGTCTGGAACAATAGAGATGATCAAGCAATGTAAACAGCAAGGATTGCCTGAACCGAGTTTTGTATCAGTACGAGGAATGGAATTCAGAACAATACTGGCGCGGGATATTTTGACGGAGGATATGCTGATTAAGCTTGATCTGAACGAACGACAAATGCAAGCAGTTAAGTATGTGAAGGAAAAAGGGAAAATTACGAATAAAGAGTATCAGGAACTGACAGGTGTTTCAAAACCAACTGCCACGCGCGATCTTCAAGCACTTATTAAGAAGTCAATTTTGCAAAAATCCGGTATTACAGGAAAAGGGACCTCATATAAAGTAAAGGGCTCATAAACGGCTCAAAGGAATCATAAAGGGCTCATAAACGGCTCAAGGGAAATAAAAGAAAATCTTGCGAAACTCTCCCTTTATCCTTTTAAACAGTGAGTGACAGTTTCTAATAAACAAAAGACTTGCAGAACGATTTGTTGTAGTAAATCATATAAACTTACCTCATGTCGAAAAACAAAAATAAGATATTAACGACTATTACCCTTCTAGAATCACGATTGCAAGAAATAGATATTGAGCGGGGGAATATTGTTAATGAAATTAATAAACTTAAAAAAACACTCCCAAAAATTGTGGATTCCCAACCAAGACAGTCCACTCAACTTCCTTCATTAATCACCCGACCGTTGAGTAACGAAAAGATAGCTTTGTTTCGTTCCCTGTTCCGCGGTCGAGAAGATGTTTTTCCAAAGCTTTGGGTCAGTAAAAAGACTAAGAAAACAGGATATAGTCCGGTTTGTGAAAATGAGTGGATAAGAGGGATCTGCAACAAGGGATCAATAAAATGTGGAGAATGTGAAAATCGCAAGTTTTCTCCATTGACTAATGAGATTATTCGCAAGCATCTGGATGGGGAAGTAACCATTGGTGTTTATTCTTTGATGAAGGATGAGGCCTGCTGGTTTCTTGCTGTGGATTTTGATGGACAAAGCTGGCAAGATGATGTCTTAGCATTCTTCTCCATATGCAAGAAAAATAATGTGCCTGCTACTCTTGAAAGGTCAAGATCGGGAAATGGAGGACATGTCTGGATATTTTTTTCTGAACCTGTTAGCGCTACTCTTGCCAGACAAATGGGAAGCTATCTGATTACTCTAACGATGTCTCATAGGCATGAACTGGATATGAAGAGCTATGACCGTTTATTTCCAAACCAGGATACTTTACCAAAAGGTGGATTCGGAAGCCTTATTGCCCTCCCTCTCCAGAAGGAACCTATGAAAAAAGGGAACAGTGTGTTCATTAATGAAAGCTTTATTCCATATACAGACCAGTGGGATTATCTGTCAAAAAATAAGAAGCTAAGTCTCAATGAAGTCCAGACAATTGTTACTGGTGCAGAAAGATCAAGAAATGTTATGGGAGCATTTCTGAGAGAACCCGACGAAGAAATCATGCCCTGGGAAAAACCCACATCAAACAGGAAATCATTTCAGAAACTTACTTGTGAACTTCCATCTGAGATTCACACGGTGCTTGCGAATAGAATTTATATAAATAAATCTGGATTGCCGTCTCAACTTATCAATCAAATTAAAAGGCTGGCTGCTTTTCAAAACCCTGAATTTTATAAGAAGCAGAGAATGCGGCTCTCAACTGCTCTGACGCCAAGAATTATATCTTGCTCTGAAGATATTCAAGGCCATATCGCTATTCCCCGCGGATGTATGGAAGACCTCGAAAAACTTTTGACACTAAATAATATAGCATTTAATTTAAAGGATAAACGATTTAACGGGAACGATATTAATTACAATTTTTATGGAAAACTCACAGAAGAACAGGAAAAGGCTTGCGATAAATTACTCAAACAAGAATTTGGTATTTTTGTAGCACCGCCCGGTGTCGGCAAGACTGTATTAGGAATCAATCTACTTGTGTCAAGAAAAGTAAATACCCTTATACTTGTTCACCGCAAGCCACTACTTGAACAATGGCGTACACAAATAGCTTCATTTTTGCAATTGCCAATAAAAGAAATAGGGCAAATTGGTGGCGGTAGAGATAAATCAACCAACATAATTGATGTTGCAATGATTCAAAGCCTTGACAAAAAAGAAGGGGTAGACAGAAGGATCAAAAATTACGGGCATATTATCGTCGATGAATGTCATCATGTTTCAGCTTTTTCCTTTGAAAAGGTTATGATGGAGGCAAATGCTAAATACATAACTGGCTTAACTTCTACACCATACAGACGCGATGGTCATCATCCAATCATCGCCATGCAGTGCGGACCGATACGGTATAAAATGATACGCAACAAACATGTTGACAGCAAACCTTTACAACACAAACTCATTAAGAGAATCACCGCCTTTTCCTGTTCATTCAATGATAAGGATAATATTCATACTCTCTGGCCACAGTTAATTGCAAATGAAGAGCGAAACCAAATGATATTCAATGACATTCTTAAGGCTCTCGAAGATAAGCAATCACCGATAGTCTTAACGGAAAGAAAAGAGCATCTGGAGATACTAAAACAAAAACTTGAAAATTTTGTTAAGAATATCATTATCCTGCATGGCGGAATGAGGGCGAAAAGAAGGAAAGAAATGATAGCAATGTTGACTGATATTCATGATTCGGAAGAACGATTGATTTTAGCTACCGGTCAATATATTGGCGAAGGATTTGATGACCCAAGACTTGATACGCTCTTTCTGACAATGCCGTTTTCCTTCAGTGGGAAAATGATTCAATATGCTGGGAGACTTCATCGCCTTCATCCAGGTAAAGCAGAGACGAAAATATACGATTACGTGGATGAAAATATCCCTGTTCTGTCAAGAATGTATAAACGAAGACTTAAAGCGTATAGAGCATTGGGGTATGAGGAAATCATTCCGCAATAAAGAATACGCATTCCTTCGAATGGG
>CAZVHL010000118.1:0-4870 GCA_964626925.1 uncultured Nitrospiraceae bacterium | reverse complement strand
ATTGATTTGCATGCAGGACAGATACAGGGATTTTTTAATATTCCTGTTGATCATCTTTATGCTGCTCCTGTGCTTGCGCAGTATGTGAAGAAGAATTATTCAAATGACGTGGTAGTTGTTTCACCTGATGCCGGAGGTGTTGAAAGGGCAAGGGCATTTGCAAAAAGAATTGATGCTTCTCTGGCTATTATCGATAAACGAAGAGAAGGGGCAAATGTTTCTCAGGTAATGAATGTCATAGGAGATGTCAAAGGTAAAGATGCCATTCTCTTTGATGATATGATAGACACTGCAGGTACTATTACTCATGCGTCTTCGGCCATTAAGGAAAACGGTGCTAAACGTGTAGTAGCAGCGTGTGCACATGCTGTTCTATCCGGCCCGGCCCTGGACAGGATTAATGAATCAGCCCTTGAAGAAGTTATTGTTACGAATACAATACCGATGGACAGAAATACTGAAAAATGCAAAAAGCTCACTGTGCTTTCTGTAGCAGAGTTGCTTGGAGATGCAATGCAGCGTATTCATGAGGAGACATCAGTAAGCTCATTATTTGAATAGGGTTTTAATAACTGTACTGATTTCAGCGATAACTGAAAACATATAATCAGCAATATAACGAATAACGAACAACGTTTTTTCGGAATAAACCGGAGGTAATTTAAGAACATGGAGAAGATATTAGTAAAAGCGGATCAAAGGACCGAGAAGGGCAAAGGCGGAGCCAGGAGTTTGAGAAGACAAGGAATATTGCCTGCTGTTGTTTATGGAGAAGGAAGTGAGACTTCCCCGATAAAAGTCGAGAGCAGACAGATGGAAAAGCTTATAATGTCAGGCGTTGGAGAACATGCACTTATCACGATCGAAATGAAGGATAAAAAAGGCAAGAAAGCGGAACATCCTGTCCTTGTTAAGGAGTATCAGACTGATCCGGTCACTGATGAGTTATTGCATGTTGATTTTATCAAAGTCTCGCTTAAAAAAGTCGTAAACGTCACAGTACCGCTGTTTATGACAAATGAGCCTGTAGGGGTGAAAATGGGTGGTATTTTGCAAAACCTGATCAGGGAGATCGAAATTGAATGCCTGCCTACCCAGATTCCCGATAAAATAGAATTTGATGCAGAGTCTATTGATATCGGAAATTCTATTCATGTGAGTGATGTTACACCACCAGAGGGAGTGAAAATAATAACTGATCTTGCTGCAGTTATACTGACAGTCAGCGCACCTAAGATTGAAGAAGAGGTTGTTGAAGAAGTTGCTGAGGAAGAGGGAGCAGAGCCGGAATTGGTAAAGGGTAAAGGCAAGGAAGAGGAAGAGGGAGAGGAGCAGTCGAAACCGGAACAAGAAGCAAAAGAAAAGTAGACTATTGTCATGTGGCTTGTGGCTGGCCTTGGAAATCCAGATGAAAAGTATGCTGATACAAGGCACAATGTCGGCTTCATGGTTATTAATGCGCTGGCAGCCCGGTTTTCTATTCCATTAAAACAAAAGACAACAAATTTTATATTTGGAAGAGGCTTTATTGAGGATGAAAAGGCGATCCTTATAAAGCCTCTTACTTTTATGAACAGAAGCGGTATAGCTGTCAGAGAAGCATTATTTAAATTCGATGAAATTGAAAACCTGCTTGTAGTGCATGATGATCTTGATCTTGATGTCGGTGTTCTAAGGATAAGAAAGACAGGATCTTCCGGCGGGCATAACGGAATCCAGTCGATCATAGAATGTTTAAATTCAAAAGATTTCCTGAGACTGAAAATCGGCATTGGCCGTTCAGAACGGATTTCAGCCGAGAGATATGTTCTTCGCTCTTTTAATAAGCGGGAGAAGGTTGTTATTGAGGAGACGATATATAACGCGGCTGATGCGATCCAGATTTTAATTAATCAGGGAATTTCAAAGGCCCAGAATCAATTCAATAAAGTATAACTCATAATATTTATGGCATTCAATTTACGTTCCTGTTAATTACTTCTTTTAAATCAATATATTCACAATCAATCCTTGACTAAACGCCTGAAGGATTTAAGAAACTTATACATCGTATAAGTATTTCTTATTGGATAAGTAAGGGGATTTATGTTAAAAAATTGAAAATTAACCTCTTAACAGGACGGCATTTATGCAAGGTTGGTATCGGTGATTTTTCTAATAGGATTTATCTTGGGTGGGTTTTTTGGTATAACACTGATGTCAATTTTTGCTATCGGCAAAAGAGAAGATGCATTGATGGACTACATGTATGAAAAAATTGATCGGTTGTAGCTAATATTATTTGATCAACTTCAAGGTACACCGCATTACCTTCTTAATCCATAAACCTGTACCCATTCAACCTGGCACTGAATACTACTATTAAGATTTCTAATGAATTTATATGATTTAAATCATAAGTGAATCTGCTCTTCTGTATTATCCTTTATCACAATTAAATGCATTTCAATTCAACACTTTAATTTAAGGGAGGGAGTAACATGAAGAAAATATTGTGCCTTACATTTATATTCTGTTTTTTTATAGCTGTCTCAAGTGTGTTTGCGGTGACAAAAATAAACATACCTAAAGACCTTTCTAATGATAGCAAAGAATGTATCGGGTGCCACAAGGAAATGAACGTTAATATTTACCAGCAATGGGGCTACAGTAAACACTTTCGTGCAAATGTTGGGTGTTTTGAATGTCATGAGGCAGAGAAGGGCGATGCGGATGCTTTTGAGCATGAAGAAAAACTTATTTCTATTATTGTTTCCCCTGCAGATTGTGCAAAGTGTCATGAAAAAGAGGTTGAAGAATTTATTAATTCTCATCATGCCAAAGCCGGTAGGATAATGGGTTCTCTTGATAATATCCTTGCCGAGGTTGTGGAAGGAAACAGGGCAATGAAGACCGAAGGATTCCCTGATGGTATTTCTGCTGCAGCTGTTAATGGCTGCTGGCAATGTCATGGTTCTGTTGTTAAAGTCAACAGTGACGGGACTCTTGACCCTGCGACATGGCCTAACACCGGTATGGGCAGGGTTAACCCCGATGGCTCTGAAGGCAGCTGCACTGCATGTCACCAGCGGCATGAATTTTCGGTTGCACAGGCCCGTCAACCGGAAAATTGCGGCAAATGTCATATGGGGCCGGACCACCCACAGATAGAGATCTATAAATCGTCAAAGCATGGGATCAATTACTATGCAAATAAGGACAGGATGAATCTTGACTCTGCCAAATGGATTGTGGGTGAAGATTATTTTGATGCTCCAACATGTGCAACCTGCCACATGTCGGCTACTGTTGATATGCCTGTAACACATAATGTTGGATTGCGTATTAAGTGGAATAACCGTCCCCCATTAATTAAGTTAGCTCATGAAACAGACAAAAAGTGGGGTCTCGCGTCTGCTGCAATTACCGGAGACATGCGCAAGGAGAATATGAAACAGGTGTGTGTAAGTTGTCACAATGATAATTTTGTGGAGGCTTTTTATCTTCAGTATGAAGCTCAACTTCATCTGTATAATGAGAAATGGGCCAAGCCCGGGTCAAAACTTTATAAAAAAGTAACCGAAATACTCAAGGCGGTAAAGGGTAAAAAATATGCCAAGTTTTCTCAAAAAATAGACTATACGTGGTTTGAACTCTGGCATCATGAGGGACGCCGTGTTCGCCATGCAGCGTCTATGCAAGCTCCGGATTACACGCAGTGGCATGGAAATTATGATCTGGCTAAAAACTGGTATGGGGAATATATTCCTGAAATAAAAGAAGTTATCGAAATGGGTAAACACAGTGATAATCCTAATGCCAATGAACTTGCTTTTGATCTGGAAACAATGCTTGCTGAAATTATGAATGATGAAAATCACAAATGGTCTATTGGTAAGGAAGATCCTGAAGCAATAGCAGATCGTGAAAGGCGCGGCAAGGAATTTCGTGATCGTTACAAATAAAGGCTACCAATAAATATTAATCACATAGTTTGCGCATAAAGTAAGATGGGGAGTGAAATAAGGTATTTTGGACTATTTTCCTTATTCCTCCCCATTGTTTTGCCTTAGCTATTCTTAATGAAATCGGGTTTTCATGGATTTTTGTGAAGTAAATATCATAAACTAGTAAGATTATGCTCATATTTTTAGGTGTAATAACAGTTCTATTAATGCCGTCCATTGCTGATGCATGGGGCCCTTTAACGCATGTATATTTGGGATACCAGATACTTGATATAGGAGCCGCACTTATCCCGGCCGGAATATACGGCATTCTGAAAAAATACAGAAATGATTTTTTGTACGGTAATTTAAGTGCAGATATTATTCTTGGCAGGAGATTTCAGGGATTTGAGAAGAACTCCCACAACTGGGATGTTGCCTGGGAACTTTTAAAAGCTTCAGAGACAGACAGGCAGAAGGCATTCGCATATGGTTATCTTATGCATTTATGCTGTGACACAGTTGTTCACAATATTAAGCCAAATGGAGTTCCATTTAACCACTCCCTGCTGGAAATGAAATCTGACAGTATAATCGAAAAGAAGTACAGGCGAATATTGAAGAACCTTGATAAATATATGCAGAAAAAAAATGATCTCTTTCTGGAGAGCAAGCTTGAAAGTCTGATATTTTCATTCAAGACAAACAAAAGAATTTTCAAAGGTTTACTCGTATTATCACGTCTGCCCAATTACTCGCCTATGTCCAACTTCATTGACAGACGTTTCCCGGATGAAATCAATGTGAGGGATATTTATGATTTCCATCAGAAATCTCTCAAGAGGATGTTCGATGTTCTTAATAACGGCAGAGATTCGGATGTACTGAAGAAACATCCAATGGTGAGATTCAGACGTTATAGCAGGAAAGCTTCTTAATTCCCC
>CAZVHL010000117.1:2406-4911 GCA_964626925.1 uncultured Nitrospiraceae bacterium | reverse complement strand
CCGAGAATATCCCTTGTACGACCTGTCCTGACTGCGGACTTTTATGCGGTTGGGGTGGAGCAGGGGCATTTAGTGATGGCAAACTCAGTTTGTCCAAGGAGATTGGTGGCAATCTTTCAAGGTATATCGGTGATTCAGATCTTGAGGCACTTATTAATTATACAGACAGTATTTACATTGAGCATGGAGCTCCTTCCAAAGTTTATGGTGAAAATGCAGAGAAAGTGGATGCAATCAAAAATACAGCTGCACAATACGGATTGACCCTGTTACCATCCCGGATTCGGCATATCGGCACAGACCGTTGCCCGGAAGTCCTAAAAAATATGAAAGCCTACCTCAATTCCAAAATTGATATAGTTTTCTCAAGTCGTGTCAAAGATATCCTTGTAGAGGATTCAAGGGCTGTTGGTATTAAAACAGTAGACGGAGATTCTCTGTTTGCAGATCATGTGATTGTTGCACCCGGCAGAGAGGGGGCCCTCTGGCTTGAAAAGCAGGCAAAGACAATGGAGCTGTCCCTTTTGAAAAATCCGGTTGACATAGGTGTACGGGTTGAACTTCCTGCTTCGGTGCTTGAGCCTCTTACGAAAATAGTATATGAACCAAAGCTTCTCTTTAATACAAAAAAATTCAATGACAGGATAAGGACATTCTGCGTTAATCCGTACGGTGAGGTAGTAAAGGAATATGTAAGGGGCGTGTGGATAGTTAATGGACATAGTTATTCCAGCAAGAAAACCGAAAACACTAATTTTGCTCTTCTGGTAAGCACTTTTTTTACAGAGCCTTTTGATGACCCACATCTGTATGGAAGATATATTGCAAGGCTGGCGAATCTGCTGGGCAAGGGGGTTATGTTACAAAGGCTTGGTGACCTGCGAGCCGGCCGGAGATCAACGCAGGCAAGGATTGCAAGGGGTAAAGTTAAACCAACGCTTACTGATGCAATCCCGGGTGATCTAAGCTTTGTGCTTCCTCACAGGTATCTTACAGCTATATTAAATATGCTTAAGGCGATGGACAAGCTGGCTCCCGGAGTCAACAGCAACCATACCCTTCTTTATGGTGTTGAAGTTAAATTTTATTCCAGACAGATTAAACTGGACAGTAATCTCGAGACAGAAATAAGAAATCTTTTTGCGATTGGAGATGGGGCCGGAGTAAGCAGAGGATTAATTCAGGCATCATCGTCAGGTGTTATAGCAGCGAGAGAGATTTTGCGGAGGTTGTAGGGGCGTATAGCAATACGCCCTTACACTCTGACTGTAAACCATGAATTTCGATCAATTACGCCATAGGATGATTAAGAAGCAGCTCAGGTCTCGTGGTATAAAAGATGAGAGGGTTCTCGATGCTATGGAGAGTATAGAAAGACACAGGTTCGTTAATGAGGAGATGAGTAACAGGGCGTATGATGATTGTGCGTTGCCTATCGGAGAAAACCAGACAATATCTCAGCCGTATATGGTAGCAGCTATGACAGAACTGCTTGAACTTAAAGGGGATGAAAAAATACTGGAGATAGGTACCGGCTCAGGATATCAGTCAGCTGTCCTGTCAAAGCTGGCTCGAGAGGTGTTCTCTTTGGAGAGGATTGAGGGTTTTGCCTTAAGGGCAAGTAAGCTTCTAAAAGAACTTGGCATTTCAAATGTGCATGTGATAGTTGCAGACGGAACCCTTGGGTACCTTGATTCTGCGCCATTTGACGGTATCATTGTTACTGCAGGAGCACCTGATATTCCTGAATGTTATGTAGAACAACTAAATGTAAATGGCAGTATTGTTATTCCGATCGGCACCAGATACTCTCAGGTGCTTTACAAGGTTACAAAGACTGCCGACGGTATCGATAAAATCACGTCTACGACATGCGTTTTTGTCCCTCTTATCGGCAAAGCAGGGTGGAGTGAAAAAGAAGTTTGTTGACAGCAGTATAATACTTTATGAAATAATATAAAACGTAAAATACCAGAAGATTATCGGAGGGAAAATGGTTGAAGCATCTAAGAAGATCTGGATGGATGGAAAATTTATTAACTGGGCTGATGCGAATGTACATATTTTAACGCACACATTACATTACGGCACAGGGGCTTTTGAAGGGATAAGGTGTTATAAAACAGGGGAGGGTTCAGCTATTTTTCGCTTAAAAGAGCATGTTGACCGTCTATTTGATTCCTGTCATATTTTAAATATTAAGTCTCCATTTTCTGCTGATCAAATCAAAAAAGCGATTATCGAGACAATAAAAATCAATGAACTGAAAGAGTGCTATATACGCCCGATTGTGTTCATCGGTTATGGAGCCATGGGTCTATATCCCAAAGATAATCCTATTAAAGTGGCGATAGCGGCCTGGCCATGGGGAGCATATCTTGGAGAGGACGGTATTAAAAACGGTATAAGAGTCAAAGTGTCTTCGTTCACCAGGCTTCATGTTAATGTGACTATGACAAAGAGCAAGACTTGCGGAGATTATGTTAATTCTTCACTTGCAAAGAG
>CAZVHL010000117.1:0-2306 GCA_964626925.1 uncultured Nitrospiraceae bacterium | reverse complement strand
GAAGCCCGGGGCATTGTAAAAAGAGAAGTAGTCAAGGTTGTGACTCCCGGAACTTTCCTCCCTGATAATCCGAAAGAGAACAACTTCATACTCGGTTTTTTTCAGAAGGAAAATATATACGGCATAGCAGTTGCGGACATTACGACCGGGGAGTTCATTGTTTATGAAACTCACAACAGCCTCGAAGATGAGGTGAACAGGTTTCAGCCAAAAGAGATACTGTATCCATTCAGCCTTAAAAACAATTCTGCAGTAATCAACCTGAGTGATTATTATCTTACCGGTCATGATGACTGGTACTTTGATTACATCGAAGCATACAGAAAATTAATCAAGCATTTTAAAGTTGCATCTCTTGACGGCTACGGCTGTGAAGGAATGATTGTAGCAATATCTGCTGCGGGTGCATTAATGAATTATCTTGAAGATACACAGAAGAGCACCTTGACCTTTAAGCAGATAAATGTGTTGAGGCGCGAATCCAGGATGTTCCTTGATGCTGCGACATTGAGAAATCTGGAAATCACCGGAAACATGCAGAGCGGAAGCATCGAGAGCAGTCTGCTCTGGGTAGTTGACGAGTCTCTAACCCCCATGGGTGGAAGGCTCATAAGATCATGGCTTCTTAACCCGCTTCTTGATGTAAGGGAGATCGGACATAGACAGGATGCAGTAAAGACCCTGATAAGCGATTCTGAGATGTTCACTAAATTACAGACCGTACTGAAAGGTATTTATGATATTGAACGTCTTGCCATAAAGATAGGTAACAGTACAGCAAACGCACGTGACCTTTTGGCATTAAAGGGTTCACTCGAAATACTGCCTGAGATGAAGGATAGAATCCAGAAAACCGACAACAGCACGATCAAATCATTGTCTGAGAAGATTAATCTTTTGCCCGAAGTTAAGTCTCTGATAGAAAAGTCTATTGCTGATGAGCCTGCCATAGGGTTAAAAGACGGGGGCCTGATTAAAAAAGGGTTCAATTCTGAAATAGATGAACTGAGGGACATTAGCAGCAGCGGTAAGGATTTTATAGCCGCCCTTCAGACAAGGGAAAAAGAAAGAACAGGGATATCGTCACTTAAGGTCGGGTATAACAGGGTTTTTGGATATTATATCGAAGTTACCAAGGCCAACCTTTCACAGGTGCCCGATGAATATATACGGAAGCAGACTCTCGTAAACGCTGAAAGGTATATAACTCCTGAACTGAAAGAGTATGAGGCAAAGGTTCTGGGTGCGGAAGAAAGGCTGAAAAATATAGAATACGAGGTTTTCATTGGAATAAGGGATGATGTCTCTAAAGAAACAGGTGAGCTTCAGGAAACGGCTTCGGCGGTTGCAGAACTGGATGCCTTGCTCAGCTTTGCCTATATTGCAAAAAAATATAACTATGAATGTCCTGTGGTTGATGACGGCAGCGTTATACAGATTTCCGGGAGCAGACATCCTGTAATCGAGAGACTGTCATCTGCAGAAAAATTTATCCCCAATGACGCGCTGATCGATTCCAGCTTAAACAGCATATCAATAATAACCGGACCCAATATGGCCGGCAAATCAACATACATGAGACAGATCGCTCTTATTGTTTTGATGGCCCAGATAGGCAGTTTTGTGCCTGTTGCAGATGCAAAGATAGGAGTAGTAGACAGGATATTTACGCGAATCGGTGCATCAGATATTCTGACAAAGGGCCAGAGTACATTTATGGTCGAGATGATCGAGACAGCCAACATACTAAATAATGCAACAAAGAAGAGCCTGATATTGCTTGATGAGGTGGGTAGGGGGACCAGTACTTTTGATGGAATAAGCATTGCGTGGGCTGTAGTGGAATATATTTCGAAGCAGGTCAAAGCAAGGACCCTGTTTGCTACCCATTACCACGAGCTGACAGAGCTTTCACTTACTCTCGATGGCATAAGAAATCTGAATGTGGCTGTAAAAGAGTGGGGCGATGAGATAATTTTTCTGAGGAGGATAGAAGAAGGACCAGCTGACAAGAGTTACGGTATTCAGGTCGCAAGACTTGCAGGATTGCCTGAGGAGACTATCAGAAGATCAAAAGAGATTCTGGCTAATCTCGAAACAGCGGAACTCAATGAACTGGGTGCTCCAAAACTCGCTTATACATCTGATGAAAAGAGTGCTGCAAAAAAACAGGCAGGACAGCTTGATCTTTTTGCTACTCAGGCTGACCCGGTAATGAAGGAACTCCTGGGACTTGATGTCATGACCATGACCCCGATTGAAGCGCTCAATAAATTATCCGAGATGAAAAATAAGCTGTCAGATGC
>CAZVHL010000116.1:0-4933 GCA_964626925.1 uncultured Nitrospiraceae bacterium | reverse complement strand
GGTGCAGAAAGATATAGAGAGTAAGAGCAATGCCGCTGAAGCGATGAATGATCCACGCAACTGAGCCTGTATGTAAACGATAGCGCATTATCCCTAATCTGTATGGTTTCCAGCAACTAACAGGTATTTGAAAATATGCATAATTGTAAAACGAAAAACTATTTTTTACAAACGTCATGACAAGTAAATAGAGTCCTTCATTAAAGAGTGATCAGGGCCACAACAACCGGAAGGGTGATCATTGAAGAGATGACCTGGACTGTTACAATGTTTGCCATCAAAAGACTGTCTCCTCCAAGCTGGCGTGCGAGGATATAAGCATTTGGAGAGCCGGGAAGTGCGGCAAAAAGAACTGCAATGGCTGATGCCATGGGATCGAGTTCCAATATACGGGTAGCTGTCCACATACATAATGGCATTACTATCAACTTGATTCCACAGTTGAGAATTATCAATTTACCTAAGTTTCGGGCAGCAGCAATATCCAGCGCCGCGCCAAGGGCCATTAAACCAAGGGGAAGAGAAGCTCCGCCAAAAATAAGCAGTGTTTCATTGATGCCAGTATGGAGATTTACACCGGTAATATTGATTGTAATGCCCGCTGCACAGGCAATAATCAACGGATTTTTTATAATACCTGATACCAGCGAGCTCCAGTTTTTCGATTTTGAATCGCTGAAACCTACCAGTATCGCTACGCAAAGCACATTAATAAGTGGTATCATGACCCCTATTGCTACGGCTGCGAGTGTAATCCCTGTATCGCCAAAGAGGGCAAATGCCGCGGACAATCCGATGTACGTATTAATACGAATACCTCCCTGAAAGAAAGAGGTGAAAGAGGATGCTCCGATTGACAGCAATGGTCTGATAAGAAAAAGAAGAGATGCCACAATCAGCACAGTTGCCAGGAGCGCAACTACCATTGGACCAAGAGTATGTATGTCCAGAGGAGCTGAAGCTGTTTTTTGAAGTAACAGAGCGGGAAAGAGTACAAAATAAGTAATACGCTCAGCAAAGGGCCAGAATGCGTCTCCGGGAAAACGGAATTTCCGAAACAGAAAGCCGGCCAGGATTACGACAAAGATTGGTACTAACGAACCCAATATGGAAAAGTTCATTGTCATTTCTCAGGGACTTATCTTTGGGGATCTTTCCCCTTGTTTTAAAACTTTCAGGCCATAGGGGCACACTGCCGAACATATTCCACAATTATGGCCTTGGTGGTATTTATAATAGTGTTGTTTTTTCCACTTATCACAGGCGTGGACATCAAGAATTTTTTCTCTGGGCATACCCGGTAACCATTCCGCACCATGCAATGCATTGGCAGGGCAGGCATCGACACAGCAAGTGCATTTGCCACAGTAACTTTTCTTTAGCGGAATACCACATGGAAGTTCCAGGTCGGTAAAGACAGTACCAAGGCGGACCCAGGACCCGAACTCACGGGTAATAAGCTGGCAATGGCGTCCTATCCAGCCAAGCCCGGCGCGTGTTGCTGCTGTTTTGTGAGGGAAATCGCCTTTTAAATCTGTTATATCAGTTCGCTCGGAAGCTGCCAGTGCATGTGCCCTGAAGCCTCTGTTTTGTAACTCTTTTGCTAATTCCAAAGCAAACTGATTAATAAGAGCATTCACCCTTGCATATTCATCGGCATAGGCCTGGTTCGGACCCTGCTGGATAGCTTCCATAATATGAGGGTTCATCGGAATGGCCCACGACAGGGCAAAGTCAAAGCCTTGTCCGACAGAATCCCCTGGTGTGGAAAAATCATGAAGATCAGCGCCTCCCCACAGTGGAATTGCTCTGTCCTGCATCCATATGGTGAGCCATGAAGGAACAGAGAGGGAAGGTTTATTCATATAAAAGATTCCGTTATTTAAATGTCCCAGGCAATTACTTTTTGAGAAGCCTGTCCGAGACCATCTATCCCGTACTGAACAATGTCGCCTTTTTTCAGGTATGCAGGCGGCTTCCTGCCGTGCCCCACTCCTGCAGGAGTACCGGTACAAATAATATCTCCGGGATATAACGTCATGTATTGACTTACGCCTGCAAGTATTGTCGGGACATCAAAGATCATGTTTGAAGTATTACTGTCCTGTTTGATTACCTCGTTTACTTTTAACCATATTTTTAAATTGAGGGAATCCGTGATTTCATCAGGAGTCGCCAGAAAGGGACCGAGGGGAGCAAAGGTGTCTGCACTTTTTCCTTTCACCCACTGGCCGCCTCTGTTGAACTGAAATTCTCTTTCAGAGTAGTCATTAAACAGCGCATAGCCAGCAATGTGATCCATGGCGGTTTCTTTTTTTACATAGTATGTTTTTTTCTTTATGACTACAGCCAATTCAACTTCCCAGTCGGTCTTTTCACTGTCCCGGGGCAGTCTTACATCATCGTTCGGTCCAGACAGGGCGGATGTAGACTTCAGGAAAAAGACAGGTTCAGGCGGAATCTCTTTGCCGGTCTCGCGGGCATGGTCTCTGTAATTGAACCCTATGCAGACGATTTTTGACGGCCTGCATACAGGCGGGCCTAACCTGATATGGTCAGCAACGTGCGGCAGCTTATGGGCATTATTTTGCAGCCATTTCTCCAGCCTGTTCACTCCATCAGATTCAAAAAACCTTTCATCATAATCTTCACCAAAAGAAGACAGATCACGTTTCACTCCATCTTCCAGGATTGCTCCAGGTTTTTCTTTATGAGGATCGCCGAAGCGGATGAGTTTCATAGTAATATTTCAGGATTAATTTAATCTTTCGGAACACGCACAACGAGAACAGGTATTTTAGACCGCTTCACTACATGGAGCACCGTGTCTCCCATCATCGCTGCTTTGACCGGGCCATGACCGTGACTCCCCATCACGATGAGATCGTAGTTGCCGGCTTCCGATTCTTCGATAATCAGATCAACAGGGGCTCCCATCTTTACCATCACACTATAGGTAACTTCCGCATGTTCCGGTATACTCCCCTGGATCTCCTCGCAGAGATCTCCAATGCACTCCTTTATGGCAGTATTGTCTCTTTTGCGTTTTATTAAAATATTTCTGGCTTCCTCCAAATTGCGTGTCTTGATCTCATCCCAGAGTTTTTCATCCACATACCCGAAAAGGCGACTGTCAAGGTCCTCGCCTCCCTCGACAACATGAAAAACAACAAGCTCTGCACTGTAGTGGCGGGAAAGACTCACTGCGTGGTGAAAGGCGTAGCGCCCGCTCTCGGAAAGGTCTGTTGTGTAGAGGATTTTTTTGTATTCAATTTTTGGTACTGTTTCAGGAACCTTTACTCTCATTCTTTTATCCTTTACGATTTTATTTATTATCCCTACATTATTATTTTGCCGGTGATTTTTTGAAGTGTTTCATCCAGATGCCGCTTAAGATCCAGCTGTAAGCATAGGTTCCTATAACGATAAGCACAAAAGTTTTTACTATATCCATAGTGCTGCCGTTCAAGGTAAAGCCAGGGACATAACCGAATAAAAAAGCTCCCAGGTACAGAAACTTTGCGAACTTGAAAGCTGAAAAAGCGGTTCTCCACATATTTGCCTTGGCAATGGTAGCTCCTGCAAAGGCAGCGATACAGACTGGTGGTGTAATATTGGAATCCTGGGACAACCAGTATACGACCATGTGAGCAGCAATTACATTTACTCCAAGGTGAGTCAACGCAGGGACGGCAACGACAGCAGTAATGAGATAAGCGGCCGTTACAGGGACGCCCATGCCGAGGACAAGCGAGACGAGCGCTATTAGAAGAATTGTCAGGAAAAGCCTTCCCGCTGCAAGCTCAATCACGATGTCCGCAATAGTAAGCATCAGTCCGCTATAAGTGAGTACGCCGATGATAATGCCGATTACTCCCACCACTGCGCCAATCTTGAGGCTGCTCTCTGCTCCGGCCCGGGATGCTTCGATAAACTCCTTTACGCCGATTCGTGTTTCTTTCCTGAACCAGCTGATCACAAGGCAGGCAACAATGCCCAGAATTGCTGAATAGGCAGGAGAATATCCAGTCAGCATAAACACAGTAATCACAATGAGCGGCAGCGCGTAGAACCATTCTTTTTTCAGAATATACATGGCGTTGTGTTCGGATTTTTCGCCCACGATATTGTTCTTTTTCGCATAAAAATGCACCATCAGGTAAACGCTGTAAAAGTACATGAGCGCAGGAAATATAGCAACGAGCATGATCTCTGAATAAGGCAGGCCGGTGAGTTCTGCCATGATGAACCCGCCCGCTCCCATGATGGGAGGCATGAACATCCCTCCGATGGATGCTGCCGGCTCAATTCCTCCTGCCACATGGGGCTTAAACCCTGCCTTCTTCATCATCGGGATGGTAAAGGCGCCGGTGGATACCACGTTCGCAATTGCACTTCCTGAAATTGATCCGAAAAGGCCGCTTGCGATAACGGCCACCTTGCCGGGACCGCCTGTTTTGTGACCAACAGCTGCCAGTGGAAAATCGATGAAGAATTTCTCGGCGCCGCATTTCTCAAGAAAGGCCCCGAAAATGACAAAAAGAAGCACGTACGTTGCGAGCACATTAGCCATGATGCCAAAGATACCATCGCTCTTGTAGAAAATACTTACACACAACTCCGGGAATGTGTCGCCTGCATGAGATATCAGTTCAGGCATGTAATCGCCATACACGCCGTACAACAGCAGCAGGGATCCGAGAATTACAAATACCGTTCCCACCACCCGCCGTGCAAGCTCAATTCCGATGAGAACTCCTATGACCGCCATTACCATGTCCAGTTGAGTCTCTGCCCCGGTACGATAGTTGATGACCTCAAAGTTCAATATCCAGTAACCAATGCTGACAATGGAAAGAAGCATCAGCACGTAATCAACGACACGCATGAGAGAGGACTTTGACCGGTACAGCATAAACACAAGAACGTAGGT
>CAZVHL010000115.1:2734-4949 GCA_964626925.1 uncultured Nitrospiraceae bacterium | reverse complement strand
CTCAGGAGGTTTTATGAATTATTTTCTCGGTGAAGAACAGTTGATGATAAAAGACCTTGCAAGGCAGATTGCCGATGACAAGGTTATGCCTATCAGGGCTGAACTTGACGAGAAAGAAGAGTTCCCATGGGAAATCATGAAAATACTGGCCCAGTCGGATTTTTTCGGTATCAATATTCCCGAAGAGTACGGTGGAATGGGTCTGGGGGGGTTTGAATTTACCCTTGCTGTTGAGGAATTGAGCCGGGCTTGCCTTGGTGTATCTACATCGTATGCCGCAAATGCTCTTGGTACATATCCTATTATGCTATACAGTTCTGAGGAGCAGAAGAAAAAATATCTTCCTGACATCGCGTCCGGGAAAAGACTTGTTGCTTTTGCGTTGACCGAAGCCAATGCCGGCAGTGACGCAGCTGGTGTACAGACTACGGCACAGCTTGATGGTAATGAGTATGTATTAAACGGTACCAAGCAGTGGATCACTAATGGGGGAGATGCAGAGATTTATACAGTCATTGCGATAACAGACGGGAATAAAGGTGCTCGTGGAGCTTCAGCATTCGTAGTTGAAAAAGGAACACCCGGTTTTTCATTCGGTAAAAAAGAAAATAAACTTGGCATTAGATCATCATCAACAAGAGAACTGATTTTTGAAAACTGCAGGATTCCTAAAGAAAACATTATAGGAAAGCAGGGCATGGGATTTATAGTAGCAATGAAGACCCTTGATAAATCAAGGACCGGCGTTGGAGCTCAGGGGGTAGGTGTTGCGCAAGGTGCATTTGAGGTTGCTGCAGAGTTCGCCAAAGAGCGGAAACAATTTGGACAGCCGATAATCAGTATCCAGGCAGTACAGCATATGCTTGCAAATATGGCAACCCAGATCGAGGCGGCACGTGCGCTGGTATATTCAGTGGCTAAATTTGTTGACAGTAACTCAAAGGATATATCCAAAGAATCCGCAATGGCAAAACTTTTTGCTACTGACATGGCTATGAATGTAACGATTGACGCTGTACAGGTTATGGGGGGATCAGGATACATGCGGGAATACCCTGTTGAAAAGATGATGCGTGATGCCAAAATTTTGCAGATTTATGAAGGCACAAACCAGATCCAGAGAAATGTCATAGGCCAGGCATTGGTTAAAGAGACAGCAAAAAAGAAATAGTATGAATTTCTTATAATCAACACTCTCCGCCTTTACTATACTTAATCTGCGCTCTTCTTTACCTATCGGAATACAATATCGTATAATAACCATCGTTTAATCAATAGAATTTTCATGATATCCCGGGAGGATAATTAAAGTGAACATAATCGTTTGTTTAAAGCAGGTTCCGGATACTGCTGAAATCAAGATAAACCCCGAGACAAATACGCTTATGAGAGAGGGCGTCCCGAGTATTATTAATCCTTTTGACCTTCATGCGCTTGAGGCCGGAATTCAGATTAGAGAGCAACTTGGAGGCAAGGTGACTGTTTTAAGCATGGGGCCGCCGCAGGCTGAAACTGCTCTCAGGGAAGCGGTCGCGATAGGCGCTGATGAGGCGGTTCTTCTGTCGGACAAGGCATTTGCCGGTTCAGACACATGGGCTACGTCTTATGCCCTTGCAAAGGCAATTGATAAGCTCGGCGCTGATATAATTTTCTGTGGTAAGCAGGCCATAGATGGTGATACTGCCCAGGTGGGTCCTGAAACAGCGGAGTTTCTTGATATACCGCATATCGCGTATGTAAGGAAAATTGAACAGATTACTGATGATAGCATCAGGGTCCAGAGGCTGATGGACGAAGGATATGATGTTGTTAAATCTTCCTTGCCGGTTTTGCTGACCGTTGTAAAAGAACTAAACCAGCCGAGAATGCCGTCCTTGAAGGGGAAGATGACAGCGAAGAAAGCTGAAGTTAAAAAGATGGGTATGTCTGATATCGAAGCTGACGAAAGCAGGCTTGGGCTGAAAGGATCTCCTACACAGGTAAGAAATATATTTGCTCCGGAGGCAAGAACTGAACGGAGAATGATCGAAGGTAAACCTGAAGAACAGGTAGATAATTTAATTAAGGAGTTAAAGAGAATTAAATGCCTATAGTCGTGAAACTCGATAAATGCACAGGATGTGAAACTTGTCTTGAATCATGTCCTTTTGATGCGATCGTAATGAAGGATGAAAAGGCATATATCAATGAATATTGCAATTCCTGCATGAACTGT
>CAZVHL010000115.1:0-2634 GCA_964626925.1 uncultured Nitrospiraceae bacterium | reverse complement strand
GAACTGATAAAGTGGGGAGCTGACAGAGTATTTCACTGCGGTGGGCCGGCACTGGATAAATTCAATGATGATTCATACGCATTTGTTCTTTCCAATATTATTAATGAACATAAGCCGGCTATAGTATTAGCAGGAGCAACCCCGATTGGCAGGTCATTCATTCCCCGTGTAGCTGCAAGGGTTCGAACAGGATTGACCGCTGACTGCACATCTCTCGAAATTGATAAAAAAACAGGGAATCTTTTGCAGGTGCGTCCTGCATTTGGTGGCAATATAATGGCAACTATCCTATGCCCTGATTACAGACCTCAAATGGCAACAGTAAGGCCTCGAGTAATGAAGCGGGGTGAATATAAGCCGGACAGAACCGGAGAAATAATCGATGTTAAGTCTGACAATATAAATTCAAGAACTGAAGTATTGGAATTTGTAAAAGAAGTGTCAGAGATAAGCGTTAACTTACATGAAGCTGATGTGATTGTAGCAGGCGGGCGTGGGATAGGTGGAGAGAAGGGTGTTAAGATGCTTGAAGAGCTCGCAGAGTCGTTGAACGGTGTAATAGGTGCCTCCAGGGCTGTGATAGATGAAGGCTGGATACCTTACAGACATCAGGTTGGTCAGACCGGTAAAACTGTCAATCCCCGGGTATACATAGCGTGCGGCATATCAGGAGCGGTTCAGCATCTCGTAGGCATGCAATCTTCTGATATCATAATTGCAATTAATAAAAACCCTGAAGCCCCTATTTTCAATGTAGCCTCACTCGGAATAGTTGGTGACATTTTTGAAATAGTGCCGATGCTTACTAAAAAAGTCAGGGAAGCAAAAGGCATATAGAGAATTATTCAATGAAAATCGCTTTTTTATTTCCGGGTCAGGGCTCCCAATTCATTGGGATGGGAAAAGACCTGTATGATAATTTCGAAGAAGTAAGGAATATCTATGAGAATGCGTCGGATGTTCTCGGTTATGACGTTGCAGGTCTGAGCTTTAACGGGCCAGAGGAAGAACTCAATAAAACCCACAGGACCCAGCCGAATATATTGACTGCCAGTTTCGCTGCATTTAACATGCTCTCTTTAAATGGAATAGTTCCTGAATATAATGCTGGACATAGCCTTGGAGAATACTCGGCTATTACTGCCTCGGGTGTAATCGAATTTATGGATGTACTGAAACTGACCGAAAAAAGAGGACAGTTTATGCAGGAAGCTGTGCCTGAGGGGCATGGACTGATGGCCGCTATAATCGGTCTCAACAGAGACGAGATAATTAAATTATGTGCTTCGGTCAGTTCTGGGTATGTTGCTCCAGCGAATTATAACTGCCCCGGACAGATAGTTATTGCCGGAGAAAGGACTGCTGTTGAGGAGGCGATTAAATCAGCTGGTGATGCCGGCGCTAAACGCGCTATTCCTCTTGCGGTTTCTGTCCCGTCTCATTGCAAATTAATGGAGATTGCTTCAAGTCAGCTTTCTGAAGTCCTTGATGGCATTAGTCTTAAGCCTGCTGAAATTCCTGTTATTAATAATGCAGACGCTGAAATTCTGGATAAACCTGAAGACATTAAAGCCGCTCTTGTGCGGCAGCTTAATAACCCGTTGTTATGGGAAGATTCTGTTCAGCTAATGATTAATAAGGGCGTTGATACCTTTATAGAGATTGGACCGAAAACAGTTCTTTCTGGACTGGTTAAGAGAATTAACAGAGATGTTAAGCTTCTCAATGTTGAGGACAACAAAACTCTTAATAGTACATTGACCGCATTAGCCTAACGAAATTTAAAGGCCTTCCTGATGTTACACATAGTTTTATACCAGCCTGAAATTCCTCCTAACACCGGGAGCATTGCGCGCCAGTGTGTTGGCATGAACGCGTGTCTGCATATTATTGGACCGATAGCTTTTGATATTGGGGAGAATGCGGTTAAGCGGGCAGGGCTTGATTACTGGGATAGATTGAATCTTACAATTCATGCAAATCCTGATAAGTTTCTTACATGGCTTGGAGATCGTGAACCATGGCTGGTAACTAAACATGGTGCGCTTCGTTTTGATAAACCGGATTTTCGAGATATGGATATCATTATTTTTGGAAGTGAGATAAGTGGACTGCCTCAGGACTGGCTCGAAAGGTGGACATACCGAGCAATCCATATTCCAATGCCCGGTAAGGTGCGAAACTATAATCTGTCTAATACCGTTAGCGTTGTTCTTGCTCAGGCCTGTCTGTCTGCAGGACTGTTTGATAACATTTAGTAAGTTTAAGAGAGAGTTTTGTAACGGAGGATTAGGGAGCCCCTGAAAGGCTCCCTGCATCCTCCATTCCCTGATTAACAGGGGGGGTACTATCTTATCGGAACCTTCCTGCTATTTATTAAGTAATAGCAGAAAATGACTGCAGGACCGCCATAATATGTAATATTGATTGACAGTTATCAAGTAAGGTATAATATTATTTAACACGTTCTAAAATAAATCTTTCATTGCTAAAGCATTTCAATTAAATCAAAGGCTTGCGTTAAAGCTGATATGCCTTAATCGAAGGTCTATTTTTAGAGTATTAATCAAAATTACCCAAAATTAATCAAAAAGGAGAATATATGATGAAATTTCTAAAAGTTTTATTGCTAAT
>CAZVHL010000114.1:0-4956 GCA_964626925.1 uncultured Nitrospiraceae bacterium | reverse complement strand
ATACGATTGAATTACATGGGAAGTGTAAGAGTTACCGACACTTGGTTGAATTTTTATTTTAAGAACCTTCATGCAGTATTATGTTCCCTTTCGGGTGTACTGCGAGATTAAGGGTTATGTCCCCTGCCCCTTTTGAATATATGATTTATTTAAATCTTATTTTCTTCTCTGATGTTTAGTTCTTTTAAGAAGTTTTCTGTGCTTGTGCTTACTCATCTTCTTTTTGCGCCACTTCTTAACATTGCCCATCCATTCACCTCCAATCTTTCAGACTTAAAAAACACAATATTATTATTTGGAATGCAGACCATATATTTTATAGATAAAGTATATAATTTTCAAATCCCTAATTTTTAAACTCGCATGCTTGATGCATAAATGCCTCAAGTTGGAGATCCGTTGTGACAGATTCGGTGCCGTCATAAGGGATACTTATGGAGGGAACATTATAGTCTTTGCTGATAGCTCTCATCAACGACGTTACTATAGTGCCAGGCATACAGCCGAATGGCATAGCGTTCACAATACCCGACACTCCCTTGTCTATCAGATCAATCGCCTTGCCAACACTTAAAATAGTTTCTCCCTCAAACGATTCATGTATATATGGCTTTGCTTTTTTCAAAATTTCTCTGGTTGAAGGTTCATGCAGTGTCTTAAGTCTACCACTAAATATATTCCCATATGTATGCTCTGCCCTAACCTGAATACGATTTTTCATGAAAAGCTTAAGAGCAGTAGAAAAATCATGTTTTATTAATGCATGCTTCAATCCTATATGGTTAATGTAGTAGATCCATTCTTCAGGAGGCGAAAGCCATACCTCCCCTCCCAGAGTATTGATTTTCCTGACCAGATCTTCATTCGTAAATCGGCTGGATCTTACAAAGATTTCTCCGATTATCCCTATCAGAGGTTTTCTGTCAGTGTACTTCGGAATAGAATCAAAATCCTTTCGTACCTGTTCAAGTACCCCTTCCATTTTACCGTTCTTTCCTCTTAACGCGTGATAAACTCTGTCAAGATTTTTACTGTAAATATGATCCGTCAAACCTTCTTCTTTTTCATATGGTCTTGATTCGTGGAGGCATTTAGTAAGTATTTCTATACACAGCAGACCCTCCCAGGCCCTTCTGATAAACTTATCGCCAGCTATCCCAAGCTCTTTATAAAAAGTCCTGTCCTGGACCGGAGAAAATACATGGACATCATGCAGTCCAAGTCGCTCCAGAACAAGTCTCTGGAAAATATTATACTGACCGAACCTGCAGGGCCCTGTGCCGGCAGGCATAAAAAAAATAAAATTTTCAGAGGCTGAACCATTGGAAAAGACTTTTTTTAACATTTCTCCTATGGTGAGGATACATGGAAAACACTGCTTTCCCGAAACATTCTTTCTGCCGATCTCAATAGTTTGTCTGTCCGGTTCCGGCAGTACTTCAGTCGTAACTCCAGAGTATTCAAATGCAGCAGCCAGACCAAGGGCATGGTCACACATCCTTGGTATGAAAACTCTTTTCTCACGCAAACGCATTGTCTTTGATTGCATGATTTTAGTTTTATGTTTCAGACTGGCGAGTTTCGGTTGATCAGAGCCCTGAATGTTCTCAATGCTGTCAAGAAACGCCTCACATCTTGTGATCGCACCTGCATCAGCACTGTGTTCATCTATTTCAAGAAAGAGATGCGGCTTGTCGCCGATTTCTTCTTTGAAATATTCAAATATAAATGAATCAGGTCCACAATTAAAATTACTGATATATATGGGATACAGATTGGGATTATTTTTTATAATGCGTGCGGCCTGAATAATTTTCTTGCCGCTTTTCCAGTACATCTGCGGCCACCTGTCTGTAATGTCTACCTCTCCAAGAGGAAGAAAGTCCATCGGTATAGACTGGACATTGAGAGTGGAAAGCTTTTGCGGAAGCTGCAGGTTCAAACCGCTGTCAAAAGAATTATATGCCCTTCCGACTATAACTATTGCCCTGTCTTTTAACGATGCTAAAACTTCCTTGCCTTTATTCTGAATTTGTTCCTCGAATTCACCCTGTTTATTATTTGCCTTCCTGAACGCAGCCTTAAGCTCTCTCTCTGAAATATGAAACTGTTTAAGGGCACGTTTAATCTCCTTAATAATCAGCTTATCACCACGCCTGAAGTCAATTATCGGACTCAATATATTTACATCCCTGAATGCCGCTTTAGCCAGATAAGGAATCGTTTGAGTATAAGGACAGGGTGATTCTTTATCAAAGTAATTGTCGTAATTCTTTAAACTGATAAAGGAAGGCAACAGAATGTTTTCCACATCATTTTCGATAAGATATTTTATGTGGCCATGTGCCACTTTAACAGGGAAACATGCTTCTGAAAGCACTGTTTCAGCCCCGAGGTTAATAACCTGCCTGTTTGTCTTTGGGGATATTGTAATATCAAAGCCAAGCTCAAAAAGCAGAGTTGTCCAGAATGGCAATAAATCCTGAAAAAAGAATATATAGGGAATCCCTATCTTTCTGGCGCTCGATGATTTTAGTCCTGACCTTTGCTCATACTGCTTCCATAACATTTCTTCCCTGAATGCAAAGAGGTCTTCCATATCAGACTTTTGTTGCTTCCTGATATCATACTTCTCACATCTGCCGCCATAGTATAAAAATTTCTTTTCCCCCTCCAGACTGACTTTATTTATCTCACAAACATTCGAACAGCTTTTGCATGAGAATGAAGAAGTTGCATAAGAACGATTGGACAGCCCGAATCCCCTGAATGATGATTTATAATCAACAGGCTTTGATCTGACCTCCTCCCTTGCTATCAGGGCCATGCCTATGGCTCCGGTTACATCATGATTGGGCGGTACTGTAACATTCTGTCCTGTAAATTTCTCAAATGCGGCAACTACCGACTTATTAAAAGCCGTCCCCCCCTGAAAGAATATATTCTTTCCGACCTTTTTCGAAGCCACAACCCTGTTTTTATAATTCTCGACAATAGAATACGCCAGCCCTGCAAGAAGATCATCCTTATGAACTCCCTGCTGAAGATTTGCCATCAGGGAATTTTCCATAAAAACGGTGCATCGCTCTCCAAGATTGCATGGATGCATTGATTCAAAAGCAGATTCCGCAAATTCCTGTTTGATTGATATGTTAAGTTTTTCGGCCTGCTCTTCAAGAAACGAACCCGTGCCGGCGGCACAGGCCTTGTTCATCTCAAAGTCAACCACCACTCCATTTTCGATCGATATATACTTTGAATCCTGTCCGCCAATCTCAAATATCGTATCAACATTTTTATCAATAAATATTGCTGCCCTGGCTTGAGCAGTTATCTCATTCTTTACAACATCAGCAGCAACAAAGTCAGCAATCATATATCGTCCGGAACCAGTTGTGCCAACCCCGGCTATTTCGACCCTGTCACCAATTTCATCCCCTATTTCTCTAAGACCTGTCATCACAGCATCAATAGGTCTGCCGGATGTCATGAGATATCGTTTTGAAAGCAATTTTCCTTCTTCATCAATCAAGGCGAGATTCGTACTTATAGACCCAATATCAATACCAAGAAACGCTGTTAATTTACCGGACGAATTAAAATTGTTCCGCTTATCAACTGTTTCTGAATCTGACCGCAGAGTATCATCTTTGGCACACTCTACCTCATCATGACTCCCGTTACCATGTCTGACAAGAAAGTCATCCCCTTCAACCATTAACGGAGAGCGCCCATTGTCTGATGCTTTACGGGAACCTAAGTGCTCTTCAAGCCTGCTTATATTAAAATGATTCTGCACAGAGTCATTCATGTCCTTTATCACAGCACCAATAGCACCCATAACTGCAAACTGCTCGGGCACAATGACATCAATCTCAAATAATTCATTAAATGCCCTTATTATGCCCGCATTAGCAGCAACACCACCCTGAAATGAGACTTCAGGAATAATTTTTCTTCCTTTAACAATAGCCCCCTTGAAATTTCGCACAACCGCAAAGCACAGGCCGGCTACAATGTCCTCCAAAGGAGTGGCAATCTGCTGAAGATGAATCATATCTGACTTGGCAAAAACACTGCATCTGCCGGCTATTCTCGGTGGAGATTTTGATTGTGTGGCAAGCTTGCTGAATTCTTCGATAGACAGCTTCAACCTTTCAGCCTGCTGTTCCAGAAAGGAACCTGTGCCTGCAGCACATACCGAATTCATCGAGAAATCCTCTATCCCGGAATCATCAAGCAATATCAGTTTGGAGTCTTCTCCACCCATTTCGAAAACTGTCTTCACAGAAGGCAGAAACTTCCTTACAGCCAGTGATTGAGCAACTATCTCGTTTACATGCCTTATATCCAGAATAACTGATAGAAGCTTTCCTGCTGACCCGGTTATCGAAAGGGAATAATCTTCTCCTGAAGCCAAAGTCTTTATTGATGAAGAACTTCCATTGTTGCCATCCGGGATAATAATTTCTTTTAACAGACGGCAGGCAACGATTAATGGGTGTCCTTTGTGTCTCTCATAGATCTCGGTAATCAGCTCGAGTTTGTCATCCATGATTACGACCTTAACGCTTACTGAGCCGGCATCTATTCCAATGTATTTAATATTTTCCTCCTGCCAACACCACTGCAAATCAACTGTTTAGTTTAATTAAAGTTATAAGATGAAGATAATTTTACATCACTTATATCATTGATAAGATATATATATATAACAATTACTGTGATATTTCAAGTAGTTTTTATAAGATTTTCGATATTATGCTAATACTGGAATAATTACTTGCAATATCAAATAGTAAAAGAATAAAAGCAGTCTGATACTATTTTGGGTGCTGGAGAAGAATGAACATTGGAGAGGTTAGCTGCTTGCTCGCTGCAAACAGTCAAATACCGGGGAAATTATTGATCAATTTCTTCGATTAATTTGTTGGCAAGTATTGTATTAAGGTTTTT
>CAZVHL010000113.1:0-4980 GCA_964626925.1 uncultured Nitrospiraceae bacterium | reverse complement strand
ATGGTCGGGGCGAGAGGATTTGAACCTCCGACCCCTGGTCCCCCAGACCAGTGCGCTAACCAGGCTGCGCTACGCCCCGTTTGATAAGTCTGCAGTTAAAACATAAAAGACATTAATCCCTTAAAGCTGTTACCAAATTTATAGAATCAAAAGATCGAGGTCAAAAAAGGATATCACAGATGCAGCTGTGTCTGTTCTTTTTTATTTGAGGCTATACGCGGCTTATGACTTTTTGTATTTTTGTTTAACGTAACCAGAATATCTTTAAGCTTCTTCCGGATTCCCTGAACAGTCTGTATTGAAACGGAATTTTTCTTTAATGTGCTATTACCAAACTTTTTCTTGACACCTGCAATAGTATATTTATCTTTATAAAGAAGGTTTTTTATATTCAGAACCAGTTCAAGGTCTTTCCTTGAATATACACGTTGCCCAGTGTTGTTTTTTCTGGGCTTGAGAAATGAAAACTCCGATTCCCAATACCTCAGCACATGAGTTTCTATGTCCGCAATATTGCTTACTTCCCCAATTTTATAAAAGAGTTTGTCCGTATTAACTATTTTTCTTGAAGCAGTGCCCATCTGGAATTATACCTTTTCTACGAGGGCTTTAAACTGAAGACTGGGCTTGAACGTAACTACTCTTCTCTGTTCGATTTCCAGCTCCTCTCCTGTCTTGGGGTTTCTCCCCTTACGTGCGCTTTTCTTCCTTACCAGGAATGTCCCGAATCCGGTTATCTTCAACGATTCGCCTTCAGCGAGGATATTCTTCATAGATTCAAACAGTGTTTCTACCATTGCAGTAGCTTCTTTTTTAGGAAGACCGACTTTTTCATAAAGCCTGTCCGCTAAATCAGCTTTTGTCATAGCACCCTCCTAACATTTTTTTTAAATTATAAGGGGACTTGACTCCATTGTCAAGGCAAAATAATTTAAATTTCTGAAATTTTACTAACAGTCTATACTAAAAAACAAGCCATGGCTGAGGCAGAAAATGCCGTTCATACATCATAAGCGCAAACCTGTCGGTCATGCCAGCGATGAAATCACACACCATTTTTTCCCTTTCAGCAATCATTTCTTTTGGAAATTCCTTAAATATTTCATCAGTATGTTCCAGATAATAGTGATACAGATCGAGCAGGATCTTTCTGGCTTTCCTGAATTCCTGTTTTGACAAATCACCCTCATAAACAGTCTCATAAAGAAACTCCCTTAAAGCATAAGTGATTTTCTTAATCTTTTCACTCATTACGATCTCTTTCAGCCTTGCCCGGCCGGATTGATATATAACATCTTTAACCATCGTATCAATCCTCTTTGCCTGGGTTTCACCAATTTTGAAAAATTGTGAAGGAATATTTGAGCGTTTCAGAACTCCTGCCCTTACAGCATCATCAATATCATGATTAACATATGCAATGATATCCGAAATCCTTACTATCTGGCCTTCAAGAGTTGAACTCTTATTTCGTGACGAGAAGATGTCACCCTTCCCCTTTGAGTGCTTTACTATCCCGTCCCTTACTTCAAAAGTAAGGTTAAGACCACGCCCGTTTCTTTCAAGCAAATCAACAACCCGAAGACTCTGCTTGTAATGATAAAAACCTCCAGGATAGATCTCGCGAAGAATATCTTCTCCAGCATGTCCAAAAGGGGGGTGCCCAAGATCATGTCCCAGTGCTATTGCCTCTGTAAGGTCTTCATTGAGTCTGAGCGCCCGGGAAATGGTCCTTGCTATCTGTGAAACTTCAAGTGTGTGAGTTAAACGAGTTCTATAGTGGTCACCCTTTGGCGCCAGAAAAACCTGAGTCTTATGTATTAATCTTCTGAACGATTTTGAATGTATAATTCTGTCCCTGTCTCTCTGAAAACAGGTCCTGATCTCATCCGGTTTTTCTCTCTTTTGCCTGCCGTTGCTTTGTGAACTAAGGCATGCCCTGGGATGCAGTGTCTTATTTTCTATCTCTTCTGTCTGTTCGCGGATTGATATTGACGGCTTTTTCATGAATTCCCACTAAGAATATCTCGATTGCAGTTCTCGCCCTTTGACAGAAACCCTCGAACTCCAAAAAAAATTATTTGCCAGCGCTTTTTAAAGACCCATCTTTTTCAGTGCATCGCCGCCGATATCCTGTGATGCAGGGGCTTCTTCCGGAAGATACAGCATTACGCCGCCTTTAACCGGTCTTATCACAATCTTCCCTTCTCCGGCAAGCTTATTTGTTGCCGCTATCGGGTCCCCGCCTTCAAAGTATTTTTTAAAAGCTGTGTTAAACCCGGAATAAACAGTGTGTATGCCCTTGTATCCTTCTTTTCTGAGACTAACAACAGCCTTTGTTATGAACTCCTCCTGACTTAATTTGTCTGCCATAGCACCCTCCTTTTAGTTTGTTTTTGTTAATTACTGTTAACTGCTAAAAAAACTTATTCCTCTTTTAATCAATTGCTCAACTCTCTTTTTCTTAACAACGACACCTTGTCAATTCTTATATCAGACTTAAATTCAATTTCGTCCTGCTTTCTTAATGCATCAATTTTTTTCAACGGCCTTTCAAGCATATTGCTTCTCGTAGTGGTCAAAGTATCATACTCTCTCCTGGCAGCATCCAGTTTTTCGCCCATACTACTGAACTTCTCGTTATAGGCTTTCCACTGTTTATAAAACTCTCCCATGAGAGTTTTAATTTCTAACGCGGTCTTTTCAAGATTGAAATTTTCAGAAGCCTGCCTTATAACAGCAAGTACCGCATATAATGTAAAAGGAGAACATAAAATCACTTTTTGTTTCAAAGCCTCGTCCATGATCGTAATATCGGCTTCATGAATAAAGCTGTATACCTGCTCATTCGGAATAAAAATAAGGACATAATCTACTGTATTGTCCGCGGGATTGATATAATCACGGGTAGTAACCTGCCTGATCATCACCCTGGTATTTTTAAGCAGATCTTCCCTGAATCGCTTCCTGTCATGGTCTGACTGAGCGTTCAGATAATTAATGTAATTATCCAGCGGGAACTTAACATCCATATTGACCTTTAGTTTGTTTGGCATAAAAAAAGTGTAATCCGGCCTTCCGGAAGATCCCTCCAGTGTCTTCTGTTTGATGTAATTCACCCCTTCGATCATACCGACCAGCTTAAGAATGTCCTCAGCCATGCGCTCGCCCCATTCACCTCTTTTCTTGGAGCTTGCAAGTGCCTGCTTCAGGTGTTCGGTAGTATCTCTCAGCCTGGAAGTGACTTTCTCATGATTTTCCATGAGTGAAGAAACCCTTACGTTCCCCTTGCTGACATCCTCAATCTTCTGTCTGACATCGGTAAGTGTTTTGTCCATCTCCAGAAGGCTTTTCTCGATCAGCTCTTTTTTGCCTTCAAGCTCTTTTGTTCCTTCGATTGTCTGGGATTTCAGTTTTTCTTCGGCAAGTTTCAAAAATTCTTCAGAATTTTTCGAGAGCGCATCCAGCGAAATAGATTTAAATTTATCGGACAGATCTTTTTCTATGGACCGCAGGTTTTTCTCAGCTTCATGGTACTGTGCTTCACGCGCAGACCTGACTTCTGATTCTTTCTTGAGATCATTCTGAACCAGGACAAGTTCCTGTCCTAATTTCTCGATCTGCTGTCTGAGTTCATTGTTTACGGCTTGGGTGCTGTTTGCCATGCCCTCAATCTGGACACTCTTTTTTGAATAAAACAGATAGGAAATGAGCCATACCGCAACACTGCCGATAATGACACCTGAAACCAGAAATATAATATTAGTTTCCATTGCTAGTAACTGTATGGCCTCAGTATTCTCATATATCCCATTATTTACATATATTATACAAACATGTATTTAATATACAGGATAATACTAGATGTGAATGCAGTTGTAAACAAAAAACGTCACCACCTCTTTTTCAGAGCCTGTCATATACCCAGATCCGTCCCCCATCTTTGATCTCTTCATTCCTCATGACAAGACGTTTTTTATGCAGGTTCAACAGCCGGGTCCCGCTGGTATTAGCCTCAAGATTCATTATTTCGGAAAGGTCTTTTGTCCTTATTCTATCTTTAGTTATAACAACTTCCAGAGTTTCACGTAAATAATTATTCAAGTTCCCGAGGAGAATTTCCTTTCCGTCTTTAAACCTTGCTATGACCGCCAGGTCTTTGCGTTCAAGTGCTACCTCAATATTCTCTTTCTGATTCTCATTCAGCCCGGTCAGGATTATATACCTGTCTCCATATTCATTTCCCCAAAGTCGGGAAATCAGTTTGGCCACTATCTCATCTGCACATGAATAGTCGATAATTCCGATTTCTGAGAAATCAAGAGCGATAACTTCCCCATTTTTTTCAGCTTCAATTTTTTTCTCGATACGCCCTCTTATAACTTGACCCGAAGGTCTGGTAACCAGGTCACTCGATCCGTTTTTGAGTTCTTCTTTCAGAAACCTGTACAGGCTATAACTGGTCATACATCAATGACGCTTTCCAATATTCTCCTCATTCTTTATCATTGCATAAACAAAACGACAACGGTCCATATTGATTACTTTGAAATATAAGCTGAAATACAATTTTTGCATCTGCGAGTAATTAACAGGAAATCCGGTTCTAATTCTTGCTAATCTGCTTTTTCATGCATGATGATTTTTTACCTGCAGGCTGAAACAGTCTGATTCGATGTGCACCAATCGCAAAATCTTTTTTTACCGAATCCAGTCGTCTGTTCTTAAAAATATTTAGTTCGCAGCTTGAATCATTCTGTTTCTCTTTTACTTTGACTCCTTGCATAATCCTCCTCCCTTTGAAATTACAATGATCATTATCTTACGAACAATATGAATAAGCTTTGCAGTATATTCTCATCCCTCAATAAAAAACATTATTTAAACTATTATGTCTCTACTGTTCTAAATCCGGATAAAAATATTACATATAAAAAGATTCCCACCCGTTCTTTATCTCACTGTATGTCATACAATCAA
>CAZVHL010000112.1:0-4984 GCA_964626925.1 uncultured Nitrospiraceae bacterium | reverse complement strand
AGAATGATTGTTGCAAAATTTGATGACAATGATGATGTGCTTGAAAATCTTGTCAGTATTGCCAAAAAGGAAAATATTCGGGCAGGAGTTTTCTACCTTGTCGGAGGAATGCGTGAAGGAAAAATTGTGGTAGGACCCGAGACTGAAGAACTGCCACCAAAACCGGTATGGAAAGAGCTCGGCGAAAGCCATGAAGTGTTAGGTATTGGAACGATATTCTGGCACCAGGATGAACCAAAGCTTCACTTTCACGGGGCTTTCGGGAAAAAGGATATGGTCAAAGTCGGATGCCTTCGTGAAAAATCAGAGACATTTCTTATACTTGAAGCCATAATAATCGAAATGGATGGTATTAACGCAACACGTGAAATTGATCCGGAAATTGGAATGGCATTATTGAAACTGTAATAACCAATCAATTAGACAAGATTATAGTAGGGGCGTATTGCTATACGCCCCTACAGGGTTTAAGGGGGAGGAATGACTATCCTTGAAGCTGTAAAACAAAGACGAAGCATACGAAAGTTTCAGACAAAATCAATTCCGGCAACTCTTGTAGACAAACTTACAGAAGCGCTGATCTGGGCACCAAGCGCCGGCAATATTCAGGCAAGAAAATTTTACTTTATTTATGATTCAAACACTAAAGAAAAAATCGCACAGGCAGCATTAAATCAAAATTTCATAGCAAAGGCTCCCCTTTCCATTGTCGCCTGCACCGACAGCCAGATCAAAATGCATTATGGCAAAAGAGGCGAACACCTCTACACTATACAGGATGTATCAGCAAGTATTATGGGTATGATGCTTGTTGCTCATGAAGAAGGTCTCGGTACTGTATGGATCGGCGCATTTCATGAAGATGAAGTTGCCAGGATACTTAATCTGCCTGATAATTTAAAACCTGTTGCAATCGTGCCTGTAGGCTATCCATTATCCATACCATCAGCGCCGTCCCGGATATCTAAAGAATACATGATTGAGGAGATATGATTTAAAGCGAACTGCTGAACCATGATGAACTACTTAATATTTATTCCAAGTTTCCTGATCTTGCTTCTTAAAGTATTGCGGTTTATTCCCAGAAGTTTTGCCGCCTTTATCTGATTATCTTTCGTTTCTTTCATCACCATAAGTATTAATGCTCTTTCAACTTCCGGTATAACCATTTCATAAAGGTTGAATTCTTCAAACCTCTTGATATTACGCATAAAACCTTTTAAACGGGTTTCCACAAACTTCCCGATCGATCTTGCCTGTCGATGTTTGAGATCAAAGTCCTCTATAAACAGTTTTGGGTTCTCTGATAAAATACATGCACGCTTTATAGTAATTTCAAGTTCCTTCTCCTCTCCAGGCCAATCATAATTGAGAAGATATTCTTCTGCTTCTTTTGATAAATCCTTTGAAAAAGTACCAAACTGCTTTTCAGATAATTTCATGAACTGCCGTGCAAGCTTAAGGATATCATCCTGTCGCTCTTTTAAAGGAAGGGCTTCCTGTTTCATTGTATGTTCACCATTAAATTATCTATTAATCTCGTGTGACCAAAACTAGCAGCAACACAAATTATTGCGGTCTTATTAATTACAGTTAACGATTTAAGGTTACGAGGGTTTACAATTTCGATATATTCTATTTTGGCAAGCGGCTCAGATTTTATCAACTTTTCGATCTCTATTTTTACAGAATTAGCATCTTCCATTCCCTCTGATAATATAAGGTCCTCAGCATGTTGCAATGCCTTATAAATTACTAAGGCCGAACTTCGCTCTTCGCTACTCAGGTAAACATTACGGGAACTCATAGCCAGGCCATCATCCTCTCTAATGATAGGACAAACAGCAATATCAATATTCAAATTACGTTCTCTAACCATATTCCTGATCACCACAGTCTGCTGAAAATCTTTCTGACCGAAATACGCTCTGTCAGGCATGACAATATTGAAAAGTTTTTCTACCACAGTAGCAACACCATTAAAATGACCTGGCCTGGATGCACCACAAAGTATATCCCCTGCAACACCAACATTTATGGATGTTGAGAAACCATCTGGATAAATATCTTTATTGTCCGGTAAAAAAATACAATCCAGACCATAAGACGAAAGTTTTTTTATATCGCCTTCCAGATCTCTGGGATATTGATCAAAATCTTCCTCTGGACCAAACTGTGTTGGATTTACAAAAATACTGACAATGGTTATATCGTTATCCGCCACTGATTTTTTTACAAGACTCAAATGTCCGTCATGCAGAGCGCCCATTGTGGGGACAAAACCCATGCTCTTGCCACCGGATCTGAATTCCATGCTTAGCGTCTGCATTTCTTTGACCGTCTTTATTATTCGCATGGAAACAGGATGGAGGGGTCAGGTCTTGAATCTTGACATAAATATGTCAAGATTCAAGACCTGACCCCTATTTCATTTTCTTGATTTCCCTCATTAAGGTGCTGAACAGTTCACGTTCTTTTAATGTTTTTACAACCTTACCGTTTTTGAAGAGAATACCCATTCCCTTCCCGCCTGCAATTCCTATATCAGCTTCTCTGGCCTCTCCCGGACCATTGACCACACAACCCATAACAGCCACCTTGATCGGCTTTTTCATGCCGGCCAGTTTTGTTTCAACTTTACCCACAATTTCCCTGATATCTATCTGGCACCGTCCACATGTTGGACATGATATAAGTTCAGGTCCTTCCCGCCTCAGGTTCAGACTCTTCAAAATCTCATAAGCAACTTTAACTTCTTCAACAGGGTCCGCGGTTAGAGATACTCTGATAGTGTCCCCGATTCCCTCAGATAGAAGGATCCCCAGACCAACGGCACTCTTAATAGTTCCGGAAAAAGCCGGGCCTGCTTCTGATATCCCAATGTGCAGTGGATACCTGAATTTTTCAGAAAACAGTCTATAGGCATCTATAGTTCTCGTTACATCAGAAGCCTTCAGGGACACCTTTATATTCCTGAATTTCAAGTCCTCAAGAATAGTTATGTGACGAGCTGCACTTTCTACAAGCGCTTTTGCGGTTGGGTGCCTGTGTTTCCTTAGCAGGTCTTTTTCGAGTGATCCAGCGTTTACACCTATCCTTATGGGAATGCCCTTGTCTTTTGCTGAACTGACGACTTCCTTTATCTTCTGTTTGTTGCCTATATTCCCCGGGTTAATCCTCAATCCGTCCGCACCGTTTTCCATAGCATCAAGGGCAAGCCTGTGGTCAAAATGGACATCAGCTATAAGAGGAATCTTGATCTTTTTCTTGATAAACTTGATCGCCTGTGCTGCTTCCGCATTTAATATTGCAACCCGCACAACTTCACAACCTGCGACCTCAAGTCTTTTTATCTGGGATATTATAGACGGGACATCTCGGGTGTCTGTCTTTGTCATTGACTGGACTACGACAGGCGCTTTGCCGCCTATTTTCAGATCGCCGAGAGATATCTGTTTAGTTAGTTTTTTCTTTCTTTTTCCTGAACTTGTTGTAGCCATTTAGCTGATACTGCACGACCGCCTTAGTATGTTCTGCATTTGTTGTAGAGAAGTAATGTTTGCCGTTGTTTTTTGCAACAAAAAACAGATAATCCGCATCAGCCGGATAGAGAGCGGCCATTATGGACTTTATGCCTGGTGATGCTATTGGACCGGGAGGCAAGCCCTTTATTTTGTATGTATTATATGGTGTATCCCTTTTTAAATCTCTATAACGTATCCGTTTCCATCTATCCTTAATACCATACAATACTGTAGGATCTGCCTGGAGCCTCATATTCTTTTTCAAACGGTTATGGTAAACAGCTGATATAAGTTCTCTTTCGGAATCAAAGACTGCCTCTTTTTCAATTATTGAAGCAAGAGTCACAACCTCGTTTTCGGACATTCCGAGTTCCGCTGCCCTTGCCAAAAGGGATTCATCAAATAGTTCTCTCAGTCTCTGTACCATTACTTTAAAAATTATCCTGGGGTTAGTTCCTCTTGAAAAAGTATATGTATCCGGGTAGATATACCCTTCAAGACTTGGAGCATCAATCGCAAGAGAAGAAAGCAGATTATCATCATATACAAGCTGCCATGATTCGTCATCGATAAGATTGGCTTTTAGAAATCTTTTCTTTATATCCTTAAGCTCGAATCCTTCCGGTACTGTAACACTGGTACCAATAACTCTTCCCTGAATTAAATTTTCAAATATCTGGAGCGGACTCATAGAAGCGCTAAGATGATAAAAACCGGGTTTCAGCAATCTATCGGCATTAGTAATTCTGCCAAGCAGACTAAAAAATAATTTATCACTCAAGATGCCGTTGTCTAATAATATATTAACGCCTCTGGTGTAACTTGAGCCCTCCGGTATCTCTACCTCTCTCCATTTTTCCTCAAAAGAAATAGGAGTTACCAGATAGACAGTAAGGAGCAATCCCGACAGGATAACAAGGCTGACAACTATAGCTATTCTTTGCAAAAAAGGCGATGTGTTGTTGTTCATGATTTCCTGCTGTCCAGGTAGTTTTGAAGAATCACTATCGCAGCGACTTTATCCCTCAGGGTTTTTCTTTTCTTCCTGCTCATATTCGCCTCGAGCAAGACTCTCTCTGCTGCAACAGTACTAAATCTTTCATCCCACAGAAAAACCGGCAACTGTATGGCAGCCTTTAAATCCTCTATAAATTCCAGTACCTTTTCCGCCTGAATACCGATGGTACCATTAAGCATTCTGGGGATTCCGACCACAACAGATTTGACTTCATACTCTTCAATGATGCTTTTCAAGGCATCCACATAGTTATCTCGGCTTACAGTGTCTATCCCTTGAGCCGTCAATCCCAGGCCATCACTTACGGCCACCCCTATCCTTTTATCACCAACATCCAACCCCATTACTATCATATCATTAGCTTGCCAGAACAAATATATAAAATCAAATATAAGACAAAATTATACAATACTTTTAACGAGTTATGAATTAACCTGTCATG
>CAZVHL010000111.1:3764-5057 GCA_964626925.1 uncultured Nitrospiraceae bacterium | reverse complement strand
AGAACCACCTTGACAGTTTTGAATAAGATAACAATATCCAGCCACAGGTTCCAGTTTCTCACATACCATGAATCAAGAGCGATCCTGTGGTCATAACTAACACGGCTTCTGCCACTGACCTGCCATAGACCGGTAATACCAGGCGGCACACAAAAACAGAGTGCTGCCTGATCTTTATAATGGTTCTCGATTTCCTCCTTTGTCACAGGCCTGGGCCCCACAAGGCTCATCTCACCTTTAAACACATTAAATATCTGCGGTAATTCGTCAAGTGATGTCTCTCTGAGAAATTTGCCGATCTTGGTAATCCTCGGGTCATTTCCAAGCTTCCAGTGATTCTTCCACTCATCCCTCGCAGCAACATTGCTCTGCAACAAATTATTAAGCCTTGTCTCTGCATCATTAAACATGGTTCTGAATTTATAACACTTAAACGGCTTATTATTTTTATCAATCCTCTGCTGTGAATATATTGCACTACCAGGGGAAGTTATTTTTATAAGTAATGAAATAATGATCATTGGAATCGCAAGTACAATCATTAAAATAACAGATGATAAAAGATCAAATATCTTTTTTGTTAATATATTTACAGGTCTGGCAAGGTTATTTTTTACTTCCAGACCGATCGCCTGCTCCTGAAAAAAATGATGCAGCTTCGTCCCAAGTACTGTTATTCCAAACAGGTCCGGAATAAATAGAATGTTCTGTGCCTTGTGTTGAAGGCTGTTTATGAGCGAAACAAACTTCTTTTTCTCACAACCAGGCATCGCAATTACAATATCATCTATCCCGCACCTGCCAATATATTTTTGTGCTTTATCTACTCCTGCATGTATTTTTATTCCACTTATTCTTTTACCGATTTTCTCAGGATCATCATCCAGAAAACCGACCACATTCATCCCAAGATTTTTGTCTCTTTTCATCGCATTACATATCATTTCGCCTGTCTTTCCAGCACCAAGCACAAGAACTTTCTTCCTGAGAAGCCCGAGAGTCATCAGGATTTTTTTGGCATTAGTTCTAATCAAAGGCAATACAGGAATTGAAATTACGCACATGACCACTAATACAGCCCTTGAAACCTGTTCTCCGACTTTTCCAAGATACAGGATCGAAAACATCGCAAGGGTGGAAAAGAATACTACTTTCCACAATATCTTTATCTCATCCCAATATGAAAACCGCTTAGTATAGAGTCCCTCATAAGCGAAAAAAAAGAGCCAGACCGGAAATACCCACCAGAAGAAAGTGACGCCGATCTGGGGGAATTCAGGAAATTTAAAAAAA
>CAZVHL010000111.1:0-3664 GCA_964626925.1 uncultured Nitrospiraceae bacterium | reverse complement strand
ATTCATGATTTATCTCAATAACAGGATTGTTCCGAACAACAAGGCCGTTATCTCTGTTTATGATCATGGATTCCTCTACGGTGACGGGATATACGAGACATTGAGGGCTTATGATGGAATCGTTTTTATGCTCGATCAACACGTTGAACGTCTTTTCCGGTCAGCTTCAATGATAGCACTGAAGATCAAAAAGACTCCTGATGCAGTAAAAAAAGCTGTGTACAAAACTCTGTCTGCAAACAGGCTGAAAGAAGCCGTGATAAGAATAACAGTTTCGCGAGGCTCAGGACCTACAGGACTGGACCCGGCACTCTGCACAGATCCGACGTTTGTAATTATTGCCCGGAAATTTATACATTACCCACAGATATACTATAAAAAAGGGGTGAAAATCGCCATTGTAGACACAAAGCGTAATTTCAAGGAAGCGCTGAACCCTCAAATTAAATCACTCAACTTTTTAAATAACATACTTGCAAAAATAGAGGCTACAAAAAAAGGTGCTTATGAAGCTATTATGAAGAACTACAGGGGATACATAGCAGAAGGCACCATATCTAATATTTTTTTTATAAAAGACCAGATTCTTTGTACTCCCGGTCTAGATGTCGGAATACTGGATGGAATTACCAGGAAAATAATTCTTGAGACCGCAAGAGATGCAGGAATTCAGGTGATAGAGGGAAGATTCAAAGAAGATGATTTGTATAATGCGGATGAAATGTTTATATCAAATACAACCATGGAAATAATGCCGGTTTCAGAGATTGATAATAAAACAATAAGTTCAAGGGCCGGCAACCTGACAAAAACACTCCATAAATTATACGTGAAAAAGATCAAAGACCACATAAAGACAAACGAGGATGTTAATTGAAGGTTAAACTTGCAAAGACCGCCGGCTTTTGCATGGGAGTACGTCGGGCAATAAATATAGTTCTTGACGAAGCCCATAAAAAGAAGGGGAAGTTATACACGTACGGCCCTCTTGTCCATAATCCGCAGACAATAGAGATGCTTAAACATAAGGGAGTCGAAATCCTCAAAAAGGAAAATAACGTCTCTGATTCAACCGTTATCATAAGAGCCCATGGGGTTCCTCCTGAAGAACGGGCTAAATTAAAGGAGTCAGGCAACCTCGTATGCGATGCTACCTGTCCCCATGTTGCAAGGGCTCACGCAATCATAAAAAAAGAAGTAAGGGAAGGATACAAAGCGATCATCATTGGCGACAGGGGGCATGCGGAAGTAGATGGTCTGCTCGGATATGCCAAAGAAAATGGATTTGTAGTCGAAAATACCGCTGACATTGACAATCTGCCAGAAATGGACAAGGTCTGTGTAGTTGCTCAGACAACTCAGGACCGTAAAAACTTTCAGGAAATAGTCGAAAAAATACAAACAAAATTTTCTGATACCAGAATATTTGACACTATATGTGACTCAACGAACATGAGACAGAAAGAAGCACTGGAACTTGCAAAAGAGGTGGATGCAATGGTTATTGTCGGCGGCAAAAACAGTGCAAATACAAAAAGGCTATATGAAATTTCCCTTTCAACTGGCACCCCCTCTTTTCATATCGAAGATGATGATGAACTTGATCACCTCGGCCTCGAGAAATTTGAAAATATCGGCTTAATGGCAGGAGCATCCACACCAAACTGGGTTATTACTAAAGTCATCGACAGGATAAAATATCTCCTGAAAAAGCAGCGGGGCAGAATGTTCAGAACTATCGAGAGTATAGGTACCTTTTTTCTGGAAAGCTCATTATATTTAAGCCTTGGCGCTGTCAGCATGTATTACGCCATTCATGCATTGCAGGGATTTAAACCTTCTACCACCATGATGTATATAGTTTTTTTCTATATTTTTGCTATGCATACTTTCAACAGGTACTATGAACGATCAAAAAACGAGTTCTCTGAACCGGCACGTACCCGTTTTTTTAAATCTTATGGAAAAGCTCTCATAGCCGCCGCCTTTATGGCATCATTATCAACACTTTATTTTTCATACCTGTTAGGACTGAAAACATTTTTTCTACTGCTATTTTCTTACCTTATGGGGATTATATATAGTGTAAGAATTATACCCCTCAAACCCCTGTCGTTTATAAAATATAAAAGACTCAAGGATATTCCGGGGTCAAAAGATATCTTTGTGTCTGTTGCCTGGGCATGGATCATAGTCCTTATACCTATGTTCAATCACGACATATATTTCTCATATGAGTCAATGTCGGTACTGGCATTCACGCTTGTAACAGTATTTATGAGATCTGTAGTATTCGATGTAGTCAGGATCGAAGGTGACAGAATAGTAGGAAGAGAAACTATCCCGATAGTCATAGGTACAAAACATACCAGAACCATATTGCTCTTTCTTACTTTAATGATCAGTATTTATTTGATACTGTCCTCTATGTTTGGTCTTATCCCTTCACTCGGCTATTATCTAATTATATCGCCGATTTTCATCATATTTTGTCTGTACCTGTTTCATAAACAGCGGATGCAGCCGAGCAGACTCTTTGAGGCAGTAATTGACTCAAATTTTATTCTTACAGGACTTATCGCCTATATATGGCAGTCAGTCCAATAGTATGAACAATGTGGGTCAGCCGGCTTAAGCCCTGAACCGTTTCATTACTAATACAGCATTGACTCCGCCAAAACCAAATGAGTGTGATATCGCTATATTTATATCTTTCTTTATAGTTGACGTTACATAATTGAGGTCATAGTCAGAATCAGGATTGTCGAGATTAACCGTAGGTGTTATCGTATTCCTGTATATGGAAAGTGCGGTAATCCCCGCCTCCACAGACCCGGCCGCGCCAAGCATGTGACCCAGCATTGATTTAGATGAGCTGACACTAATCTCCCGTGTCATTTTTCCAAACACCTTTTTAACAGCCATGGATTCAGCAGCATCGCCGAGTGGAGTTGATGTTGCATGAGCATTTATATAGTCAACATCACCTGTCCCTATATTTGCATCATTTAATGCAGTATTGATAGCAATGGCCTCTCCCTCCGGATCAGGCTTTGTCTGATGAAAGGCATCTGAAGACATTCCATATCCAACCAGCTCAGCATAAATTCTCGCACCTCTTTTTAATGCATGATCCATATCTTCCAGAACAAGAATCGCCGCGCCCTCAGCGATCACAAAGCCATCCCTTTCCATATCAAACGGTCTGCTCGCCTTTTCAGGCTCTTTATTTCTCTTTGAAAGCGCACCGGAAGCTCCATAACCTCCAACTGCCAGCCTGCATAATGGCGCCTCCGTACCTCCGGTAAACGCCAATTTGATTTCTCCATTGCGAACCATCCTGAAAGCCTCACCGATCGCATTCGTTCCGGATGCACAGGCAGTTGATATGCCGAGAGCAGGCCCCTTTATCCCGAACTTCATTGATATGAAGGATGAAGCCATATTTATCGTGCTGGAAGACATAAGATATGCTGAAAAAGGCTTACCTGTTGTCAGATGTTTTTCCATAGCTGTTTCAAGGCTTGTGATCCCTCCCCTGCTTGACCCTATAACGACACCAGTGCCCCCTAACCTCTTGGTCATCAGTCCTGCATCTTCAGATGCCATTATTGCAGCTGAAGCTGCGTAGTGGACAAATGGGTCAAGCCTTAAAATCTCTTTT
>CAZVHL010000110.1:2611-5103 GCA_964626925.1 uncultured Nitrospiraceae bacterium | reverse complement strand
CTGCTTCTTCTGCCTCTTTAAACCACAGAAGCTTCGAATGATTGGTAATATTAACATTCAAAGATTCGATAATCTCAGCAGGATTAGCGTCTATTCCCTTTTTCTTCTCAAAAGCACTGAATACCGGCTTGGCACTGACTCCGAATGCAGCTTTTATGTTTGAAGCGGATTCTTTTATGGGACTGCCGAGGATCTTAGATAATTCAATGAAAATATCTTTGTGCTGCTTTGAAGATCCTATTGGATTAGTTGCCTTGTTAAGTTCTTTCATTTTCCCTGAAAAGCTCATTATCGATCCTTTTGATTCCAGGTATGTAGATGCTGGAAGTACGATATCCGCCTCTTTTGCCAGATCGCTTAAATAAGATGTCTGGGTAATCAGGAAATTGACATCAGGTCTTTTTGCTATGGGAACTTCTCCTGTTGCATAAAGGAGATCTACTCCGCCTGTTGCCATCTCGGAATAAGTTTTACCTCCGGTAACCAGGCCCATTGAGACCACGCCTCTCGCATTTGCTTCAAAAGGAACGGCTACTACTTTTATATTAAGCAGTAATGAAAGGTTTCTGGATGCATTGAAGAGGGAAGGGGCACAAAATATAACCGGGTTCCTGGCTTCGGCAATTAATGCTGCTGCCTTGTCTATCTGGTCTGTTACTTCCAGATCTGCAACAGCTGACTCCAGGTCTTTACCCGCTTTTTTGCCCTTGGCAATGAGAGACTTTGCAATCTGTGCAATGGATGTAGCCTCGTCGTTTTCAATATTGACAGCAGCAACAGATGCAAATCCCAAGTTGCTTAATGTGGAGGCAGGGGGATAGTTATTTATATAAATGAGATTGGCGCCTCGTGCGACTCTTCTCCGTATCGAAGCATCAAGCGCAGGCAGTACCCTGTCCCATTGGGAGGGGTTTAGTCCTGCAAGGACAATTGTGTCTACTTCATCCATCGTAACGGAATCAGATGATTTCATCGAGTCTGCATCAGCATAAAGACTAACGGTTGTATCAACATTTTTTGTTTTAATGACATCAGAGGCAAGCTTTGACAAGGCAAAGGCATCCTGATTGAGGATACCTGCTGTACTGATAATGCCTGCTTTGCTGCCGGCTTTTTTCAGTTTGTTCGAGACTATCGCGAGGGCATCTTCCCAGGTTGTTTCCTGCAGTGTCCCGTTTACTCTCTTCATCGGTGCAGTGACCCGTGCGTCTGATGTTATCGATTCAAAGCCGAATCTGCCGATAGCACAGATATACTTTTCAACAGAGCCTTCTTCAGCGCCGGCATTTATCCTGGACACTGTCCCATCTTTTGAACTTGCTACGATATCGCAACTATTCCCGCACGCAAGGCAGACTGAATCTGTTTTTTCATATTCCCACTCTCTGCCTTTTCTCCACCGGTCTGTTTCGAGCAGGGCGTTTACAGGACAGGCGTCAACGCAACTTCCGCAGAACGTGCAGTCCGATTCGTTCAGAGGATTATCTTTAGCAGTAGTCACCTTTGAACCAACACCTCTTCCCATGAAATCAAGAACATTTGTTCCCTGTTCTTTGCAGACTCTCACACACCTTCCGCAGAGAATGCAATAGTCCGGGTCCCTCTTAATAAAAGGATTGGCCTCGTCAATAGGGTAGCCGAATTTTTTACGCGTAAAGTTTGATTCCTTTATTTCGAAATCATACGAGTATTGCTGAAGATTACAGACTCCTGCTTTAGTACAGGTCATGCAGTCAAGGGGATGCATAGACAGGATCAGATCAATAACAAATTTTCTGACTTCTTCGACCTGTTCTGTCTTTGTATTGACTACCATTCCGTCTTTTGCTTTTGTGGTACAACCGATCATCGGAGCTTTCAGGCCTTCCACTTCTACAAGGCACATTCTGCAGGCGCCTATACCCTTCATTCCTTTTAAATAACAGAGATTAGGAATGTGCACGCCCACTTTTTCTGCAGCATCAATGAGGTTGGTCCCTTGAGGAACCTTGACTTCATTGCCATCTATTTTTAGAGTAATATTCTTGGCCATTTGATTCTCCTCTACATCTTTGTCATTCTCCGGCTTGACCGGGGAATCTATTTTAAATTAATTTCCGGATTATCCGATCAGGTCGGACAATGACATATAAAAGGTTATAATAAAATTTAAAGTTTATTAACGCATAATTCATTTACGCTTTAACCTCTTCTTTCTCTACACTTATTGATACACACTCAATAGCCTCTTCCGGGCAGACCTTTATACATTCGCCGCATTTGGTGCATCTTTTTTGCACTATCTCAAAAGGCGCATATCCTGACATGAACGGCTTTATCTTTTCACCCAAAATTGCATTATCCCTGCATACATCCTGACAGACACCGCACATGGTGCACTTTTCGGGAATGATCACATATTTAATGTACTCAACGCACTCTCTGTTTTCACAGATACCCGAAAGATGGTTTTTAAAATCATCGGAATCAATATTTTCGAGCAGAAATTTTGC
>CAZVHL010000110.1:0-2511 GCA_964626925.1 uncultured Nitrospiraceae bacterium | reverse complement strand
ATGGGACATGCTGTATAACATGCCTTGCACTTTGTGCAGTAATCCTCGTCTATAAAAAACTTCTTCCTCGTTTCCCGTACAGCTCCAAAGGCGCATGCCTCTTTGCAGAGACCACAGAGAAAACATTCATCATGGTCTATCCTGAACATACCGAGGCCGCTGCATGCCTTTGCACGGCAGTATTTGTCGTAGATATGCTCTTCATACTCTTCCCTGAAGTATTTAATGGTCGTCAAAACAGGGTTTGGTGCGCTGTTGCCGAGTCCGCACAAAGAACCTTTAACGATCTTTTCACCGAGTTCCTCAAGTTTCTCAATATCGCCGTGCTCTCCCTGTCCGGAAGTGATTTTTTCGAGAATCTGGAGCATCTGGTAAGTGCCTATTCTGCACGGAGGGCATTTACCGCAGGACTCAGACTGTGTAAATGAAAGGAAAAATTTAGCTATGTCTATCATACAGGTGTCTTCATCCATCACAACCATACCGCCCGATCCCATCATGGAACCGACTTCCCGGAGTGAATCAAAATCCACGGGCAGGTCAAGGTGTTTTGCAGGAATACAACCGCCGGAAGGTCCGCCTGTCTGAACAGCTTTGAACTCTTTGTTACCCAGTATTCCGCCGCCTATGTCATAAATTATTTCCATCAACGTTATTCCCATCGGGACTTCCACAAGACCGGTATTCTTGACCTTCCCGGTAAGAGCAAAAACCTTTGTGCCGGGTGAATTTTTTGTCCCGATCGAAAGGAAGTAATCAGCCCCTCTGTCAATGATCACAGGTACGCATACATATGATTCTATATTATTGAGGTTGCTCGGGTATCCCCACGGTCCGCCTCCCGGCTCTGAAAGCCTCGGTGGTCTCGGTCTCGGAAAGCCTCTCTCTCCTTCTAATGAAGCGACAAGAGCGGTTGACTCTCCACATACAAAAGCGCCTGCTCCTTCTCTTATACTTATATCAAAGCTGAAATCAGTGCTGAGAATATTGTTACCGAGCAGTCCTATCTCTTTTGCCTGTTCTATGGCAATGCTCAGGTTTTTGACGGCAAGAGGGTATTCATGTCTCACATATATAATTCCGTACTGCGCGCCAATAGAATATGCACAGAGGGCCATTCCCTCAAGAAGACTGTGTGGGTCGCCTTCCATGATCGACCTGTCCATGAATGCTCCAGGGTCGCCTTCATCACCATTAGCAATGACAAACTTGATATCGCCGGGCGCTGACTTGACATGCTTCCATTTTCTGCCTGCAGGGAATCCTGCACCGCCTCTTCCCCGGAGATTGGCCTTATCCACTTCTTCAAGAACATCATCAGGAGTCATTGAATCAAGCGCATTGGCCAGTGCAGCATAGCCGCCGACTGCCAGATAATGATTAATATTACATGGGTCGATAATCCCGTTATTTCTGAGAGCGATCCGCTTCTGTTTTTTATAAAAAGGGACTTCGAGCATCTCGGGTATTGGTTCACTAAGGAAGCTGTCCCGGTAAAGCCCCTGCCTGTATGGCATATTGCCCAACATGGAATAGCTCATTATAGAAGAGACCTGCTCTGGTTGGGTTCTCTGGTAAAAGATATTCAGAGGTTCAACTTTCAGAACCGGCCCTTTCTGGCATATCCCCTGACAACCGGTTTTTACTATTTCGACTTCAACACCGGAATTGGCTGCCTCTTTTTCAAAAGAGTCAATAACCTTGTACGCACCTGTTGCAGTACATGCAGTACCGCAGCATACCCTTGCCCTGAGAGCATCCGGTCTGAATGTTTCTTTCTCAAGCTTTTCACGAAGTTCTTTAAGTTCATTTACACTATTCAGTTTGCCCATGTTTTTCACCTTGTTTTATTTACCGTTACTCTTTATGTTCTCGACAATTCCGTCAAGCTTTTTTGTATCTATTTCACCTACAATGTCTTCATTTATCGTTGCGACAGGTGCGAGACCACAGCATCCGATACATCCCACTGTCTCAAGTGTCATCGCGAGATCAGGAGTAGTCTCTCCTTCATCTATTTCAAACTCATCCTTGATTTTATCGAGCACTGTATCTGCGCCTCTTACATGACAGGCCGTGCCTGTGCATACCCTGACGATCTTCCTGCCGCGCGGGCTGAAATAAAACTGTTTATAGAAAGTGGCTGCACTGTAAACATCAGACATGGGTATCTGAAGGTTTTTCGATAATTTTTTCAGCTCTTCTTCCGGCAGGTAATTGTGCTCTTTCTGTATTTCCTGGAAAGCGTGAATCAGGACAGCCCTTTTTTTCTGTGATTCTGTCAGGACATTACTTACATATCCCAGAATTTCGTTAACCTTCAGGCTCATTGATTCCTCCTACTCCGGCGTGTGGTACAGCCGTGTGTTTTTCCAGTTCCCTTCTGGCCGCCATATCCATAAGCACTCTTTCTGTGCCGAACTTGCCTGGCTCGTACTTTCTGAGTTTAAGCGTCTCCCTTGCCCTGTCAATATAGTCCAATGCCATCTGGAGCATTTTTTCCGGGTCAGG
>CAZVHL010000109.1:0-5128 GCA_964626925.1 uncultured Nitrospiraceae bacterium | reverse complement strand
CCAGAAGCCATTTTATTGCAGGCATCAGCCTTTCGGCATGGGCAATTTTAATATTTATACTGACTTCACCTATGAGGCCATGGTTATCATCGACTATCGCTATACTGCCGGCTAAAGTGGAAGTCTCTAATGCAAGTATTTTCAATATTATTTAATCCCGAAAATTTATTTCAAAAATATATGCCATTTATTTAAATAGACTCTTTAAAACTGCTATAGTATTGTCCCGCATCAGCTCCACACTGTTGTTTAGCATGCCGGGATTTATCATGAGATTACCAGCAACAATTAATGAAGGAGTCTCCTGAAGCCTGTATTTCTTCATCAGCTCAAGTGCTTCTTCTGCATCATCTGCCTTGTAACCAGCCCTCAACTTTTTGCTGAATTCAAACCCCAGACCTACTTTGCTGCCAATATCTTCCAACACCTCAATTTCCCCTATATCCTTGTTGTCAATAAAGATAGCTTCAAAGATAGCCTTTTTCATCTGATCCCCTTTGCCAGCTTCTTTAGCGATAAGATATGCCTCTCCCGGCTTTGGTGAACCCTTGCCCCAGTAAATCGGAATTACCTTCCATTTGATCTTCTTCGGGAAGTTCCCCTTTATAACAGGTATCGCCTTTTCAAACTGGAAACAACGACCACAATAAAAACTGAGAAATTCCACTATCTCTACGGTTTTGCCATCAAATGCAAATTCATACCCCGGCACCTCAACATAAACTCCTACAATGTTTGGCTTATCCCCGGCGTATGAAAAATTCGATATTACTAACATTAAGACAAAAAATATAAGTGATTTCCTGAAATCCATTATCAACCTCCTTTTATCAGTGCTTAATTTTTTCGTAATATACCGGATAATCAAAGTCCGGGCTGTTTTCCTTGGTATGGCATTTTAAGCAAACAGAAACAGTCACCGGCCTCATGGGACGAGAAAAGTCATCAAGATGTGCCCTGTCAAGCCCGTGGCATTCTTCACACTGTACATTTGCCAGTTTTGGAGTTGATTCAATAGTGTAAAACCCCCCGCTTTCCCCGAATCCCACTGTATGACATATCAGGCATTCAGGGTCTGACGACTTGCCGGCATCTTCAAGGCTTGCAAAAGCCCTGGCATGTTTTGTCTTTTCCCAGCTTTCTAAAAACGGTTCATGGCATTCAGCACATTTCAAAACCCCTGAATAGGTAATACCTGCTGAAGGCTTCTCAGCATTTTTTAATAGTTCTGCAACCTTTGAATCATAATCATCCAGTACAGAGCGGATCATTCCGTCTTCTTCAATGTCAGAACCAAGCGCCTCAAACCTGTGTTTGAAATTAGTCACTCTACCCATATTGTCAATATACAAAGTTAAAATGCCAAGTTTCTTGCCTCTGGGATACCCTGCTACAATTATTGAATCATTTGACTGAAAAGGCTCATCCATCTCTACTCCTGAAGAATTTATTATCAGGTCCCAGCCATCTGTCATTTTTGAATCCGCAATCGATTGATCCGTTAACAGGATATTCAGCTTGCCTTCAATGCGAACAGCAGGGTCAGAACTGATATTAATCTCGGTTGAGTCATGAGTAACCAATAGGCTCCTGTCGCACGGAAAAGAATCCGAAACATAGGGGGTCTTATATTTTTGTATGAGTGAAACAAAAAAATCATCAGGAAAGACCCTCTCGTTTTGTAAAAAAGCTACAGCATCATACTGCATAATTTTAAATGACTTTAAAATAGTCTCCGCCTTTAGCCTTCCCTGAGGCGTATCCCTGTCTGTAAAATTACCCGCATCAATGAGTATGTAGGGAGACAATTCATGCCTGTTTTCGAGAATAAAACCAGAGATCCTTGCCAAACCCCCAAAATCGGTTTTGGGAGAACAGCCACACGTTTCCAGTTGACCACGCAAACTGCCGGTGTATAGGATGTTAATCGTCTTTTCCCTGCCTTGAGCTGAAAGGGGGGAAATAACTACTAATAATATGGTTATGAATGTTAGAAAGTGCCTGATCATTTTATATTCCAGGATATATTCTATCAGTTAATTTACTTTCTGCAAAACCCCTGTTGTCCTGAAAGAGGCAAAATAATATGCTATTCATATTTTCTTCATTATTATCTGGTTTACTTAAAGTAAGGTGAAAGAGTATTTTTTTAATTTTTTGTCTCCTTAATTGGAGTACCCCCTCTAAATGCCTTGGCGCCGGTTTTACCGGTGCTGAGGCATAATTTTGGGTAATTATTGAAAATAATTGACTTCATATTTATGTAAAAGCTATATTTGTAAGTTGTAGTTACTATCTGGAGGTTTTTACTTGGACGAAAAGAATAAAAAAAAGAATGACTTATTTGAATCAATCTGGAAGTCTCTGGCTTCTGTCAAGCTCGCAATTTTTATCATAATAGCTCTGGCTTCCCTGTCCATAGTCGGGACTATAGTTGAACAGCAGGCTGACCCTTCAAAAAATATTGCTCTTCTTGCCAAGTTCTTTGGAGACTCTTCAGCTCCTGCTGTTTATAACGTATTCGCAAAACTAGGGTTTATGGACATGTATGGTTCATGGTGGTTTCTCAGCCTTCTCATTCTTTTCAGTATTAATCTTCTTGTTTGCTCAATTGACAGGATTCCAAAGACCTGGAAATTTATTCAGAGACCGCTTAAACCAAAATCCGAACAAGCAATTAGAGCATTACCAGTAAAAAAAGAGATCACCATAAAGACCAGCCTCAATGTTGCAAAAGACGAAATTTCCAATATACTCAATGCTTCCAAATATCGATTCTTTGAGGCAACAGAAGGCGACTCGGTACAGTTGTACAGCCAGAAAGGGAAATATGCGCGACTTGGTGCCTATTTTGTACATCTCAGTATAATCATGATCTTCATAGGAGCTGTCATTGGTATACGTTTTGGTTTTAAGGGTTACCTGAATCTCCCGGAAGGAAGATCGTCCAGTCTCATCTATAAATCTCCTTCTGAATCTATCCCCCTCGGATTTTCAATAAAGTGTAACTGGTACAGCACATCATATTACGAAGATGGGTCAACACCCCTTGATTTTAAGAGCGAGCTTGTAATCCTCGAAAATGGCAAAGAAGTTATGAAAAAGGTTATTGAAGTCAACAGTCCCCTGAAATATAAGGGCATCACTTTTTTTCAATCCAGTTACGGCATGCTGCGCGGTGTACTGGATGAATTTGTTGTTCAGGATACTCCGGGCAGTGGAAGAAGCAACACACTGCAGCCAACCTTCAGTAAATTCCCAAATTTACTGGGAAGATTCATATTAAAACTCAAACCTGATAACGGTCAAATGAACACATTAACGCTCAGACGCGGAGATGTTTTTGAAATTCCTGATACAGAGATAAAGGGAACCATCGTTGGATTTTCTCCTACTCTTGACAGGGAAAGGTATACTAATGCACTTGGCACAAACTCATATTACAAGGAACAACTGGTTAATCCTGCAGTCGCCATAGAGGTAGAATCACCGGGGAGAGAGAAATTTATTGGATGGTTTCTTAAAGATCAACCTACAGTTATTATCCCTGAAGCTGAACACGAACTGGAATTTGTGGATTTCAACGGTATCGAATATACAGGCCTTCAGGTCACAAAGGATCCCGGTGTATGGCTTATTTACCTCGCATGCATTGTTATGTCGATAGCTTTATATATTTCCTTTTTCATTAGCCACAGAAAATTATGGATTAATATTAGTAAAGACAAAAATTCAGTTCGAATTTTAGCAGGAGGTTCTGTCAATCGAAGCAGATTGAATTTCGAAAAAGAGATAGACAAAATCCTGTTACATGCTACAAAAGCTATAGAGGGGAGGAGTAAGAAATGAGCAGCGCAACTTTCTTTGATATATCAGTAGGCTTATATTTAACCGCAATGATCACATACGTAATTTTTCTTGTAGTCAAGAACAGAACTGTTGGCATCGTTGCCACTGTCCTGACTATCGCCGGTCTTATAAGTCAGACTATTGCCCTGATCATTAGATGGGTAACCTCTTATAGTTTCTGGACAGCTTCGCATCCTGCTTCAGGTGTTGTTGAGTCACTCCTGAGAGCAGCCCCTCTAAGAAATCTTTATGAATCATTGATATTTTTTGTGTGGTCACTGATTGTTGCACACCTTGTAATTGAATTCAAGTATAAGAACCGCTCACTTGGTGCATTTGTTACACCAATAGCTGCACTGGCATTATTATTCATAGATGTATCAGGTACTACCAAAGATATACAGCCACTAATCCCCGCGCTTCAGTCAAACTGGCTGCTTTTCCATGTTTTTCTGGCTTTTATAGGGTATGCCGCTTTTGGAACATCTTTTGCGGCTGCGGCTGCTTATATTGTCGTTATTACAGAGTCCAGAAATGAAAAAACTTATATATTCTGGAGCATTATAATCGGAATCTTCCTGACCGTCCTTATAGCAATGGGGATTGATTTTTTGAGCCTTACTGGAGCAGAGCGAGCGCGTCTTTTAGAGAGTCACTTCCTTAAGACAACTTTTCGCAGCAGTTCCGGAGGGATAATTGTTGCCAGCTGGGCTGCTTCGATGGCACTTATATATTTCATATGGCATTTTGGCATAAGGCTAAAAAATGTTTTTTCTTCATTATCCCTTACATCCGAAATACTTGATGACATTACTTACAAAAGTATTGCCGTTGGTTTCCCCCTGTTTACACTGGGCGGACTTATCATGGGAGCGATCTGGGCTAACAGCGCATGGGGGAAATACTGGACATGGGACCCGAAAGAGACCTGGTCACTGATAACATGGTTCGTCTATGCGCTCTATCTGCATGCCCGCTTTGTCGGTGGCTGGAGAGGAAAAAGGGTCGCGATTCTTGCAATTGTTGGGTTCATAGCCGTAATTTTCACTTATCTGGGGGTAAATCTTGTACTGTCAGGACTGCACTCCTATGGCGGTTGATAATACTTTGAAATTCCAATTTAATTTACGGTTATGGATTTGAGATTTATTACCGTCTTTCGATAAGTTCCAGAAATATCTAGCCTGGAAGTTTTCGAAAAAAATCTTCTGCTGTATAATTAACCATGCTCCGTGAACTCCATATCAGGAATTTTTCGATTATTGATGATATTTCGGTT
>CAZVHL010000108.1:0-5169 GCA_964626925.1 uncultured Nitrospiraceae bacterium | reverse complement strand
TGGAATAATCATGGGTTGTGGATTATAATATCCATTAAAATAAACCTGATAAGGAGGGTCAAATGCTTAATAAAGTCTTAATAACATTCGCATTATTATTTGTTTTTCCATTTTCACTGGTATATGCTCAGAACATATCAATGGCACTGAAAGCCAGCACATTAGGGGTTGGCCTGGAAGCCCAAAAAACTTTCTCAGATTCATTTGGTGGAAGAATCGGAATTAATTATTTTACCTATGACTATGACGGAACAAAAGATGATATTGATTACAATCTTGATCTTAACCTATTGAGTGTATCTGCTCTATTAGATTGGCATCCGTTCCAGGGAAGTTTCAGGATTAGCGGTGGGGCGCTTTACAATGGCAATGACATAGATATGGATGCTAAAACAGCTACAAGCTATCAAATTGGCGATATCTCCTATAGTTCTTCAGATATCGGAAACCTGACAGGAACTGTTGATTTTAACGATATAGCCCCGTATTTAGGAATTGGCTGGGACACGACCTTCGGGAAAAGTAAGAAGTTCGGATTTCTCCTGGAACTTGGCGCCATTTATCAAGGTACTCCGAAAGTGGATCTTTCAATTAGCGGTCCTATTGCGACTCAGGCTTTTCTTAATGATCTGCAAGCTGAAGAAGACAATCTCAAAAAAGATCTTGAAAATTTTGAGTATTACCCAGTGTTAGCAGTTGGATTTAATTATAGGTATTGAGCTAAGTCAAAAGATTTTAAACAACTGCAAAATCTTCGAGGCTTTCATGTAAGGGGATCGGGTAAACCGGCTTCTTTAAATCCCTTAGCCCGTAAAATGCAGCTGTCGCATTTCCCGCAGGCTTTATACTTGTGCTTGAGTTTTGCAGACTGCGTTCTGTCATCTGAAACAGGATCGTAACAGCTCCATGCAAGTGAATAATCAACTTTTAGCTCAGTTCCTTTCCTGATGATTTCAGCTTTGGTAAGTTCAATCAATGGAGCCCGTATTTTAAATCTTATCCTGTTTTCAACAGAAACTTTTGTAGCAAGATTAGCCATCTCCTCATAGGCCTTGATGAATTCCGGTCTGCAGTCAGGGTAGCCGCTGTAATCAATTGCATTTGCACCAATAAAGATATCAGCAGCATGGAGAGATTCTGCCCACGCAAGAGCGAACGAGAGAAATATGGTGTTTCTTGCAGGCACATACGTAACCGGAATATTTAGTTCTTTTTCTTTCCCGCTTTCCAGCTTGTCCGCTTTCTGACTATTTTTTGGTACTTCAATGTTGGACGTTAGGGCAGAGCCTCCGATTTCACGAAGATCAAAGTTGATAACCAGATGTTTTTTCAGGTCGAAGTTCTCTGCGGTCATTCTGGCATACTCAAGTTCGATCTTATGCCTCTGACCATAATCAAAACTCAGAGCGTATATATCGAGGCATTCGGCTTTAGCAATAGCCAATGTGGTAGTTGAGTCAATCCCACCACTAAAAAGAACTACCGCCCTGTTAACCATCACTGATTAATTCTTCTGATCATCTTTCTCTCCCAGCCTTGCTTCTGTTCCGGCAATCAAATGTTTAATGTTAGAGCTATGCTTAAAGATAATCAGAGCAGCAAGTGAAATGGCAAATACTATCGAGACAGTTGATGCTTTTTGCACAATAAAAAAAAACGGTAAAACAGCCATAGCTATAATGGCCCCGAGTGACACATGCCTGGTCACAGCAACTACAGCAATCCAGATCAAAAGAGTAACAAAAGCATTTAGAGGATTATATATAGCCAGGACCCCAAAACCGGTTGCAACCCCCTTGCCCCCCTTGAATGAAAGAAACACCGAAAACATATGTCCGAGTACAGCTGTCAGGCCTATAATGGCTTTAAAGATTTCACCTGTTGCCTGATCTGTATCAGCAAAGATATACCCGCATAACAGAACCGGTATAGCACCCTTTGCAATATCTGACAGTAATGTTAGTATTGCCGGTAACTTGCCGGCATTTCTTAGGACATTTGTAGCGCCAATATTCTTGCTGCCTGTCTGTCTGATATCTATCCCGCTCTTTCTTGTAAAAATAATTCCAAATGGGATCGAACCAACGAGAAATGTTGCAGGAATGAAAAGGATTAAAATAAGACTGGCAGAAAAACCCGGATCCATTATATTCGCCTCCGAAACATAATAAAATATTGAATGCCCGATATGATTCCCAGTATCATCGAGAGCCACAAACAGGTGATGCCTATGCCGGATAAATCAAGTGCAAAAGATGACCGGCCGAGAAACACAGCAACTATCGAAGAAAGGACATCCTTTACAAGAAAAGTCTCATTGAAAAGCAAAACAAGGATCGCAGTAATCTGAAATGTTACTTTCAGTTTTCCACCCATTTCAGCAGGAATCACTATATCCCTTGTAAGGGCGACTATACGCATACCTGTCACCACAAATTCTCTTATTATAATTAATATTGCAATCCACGCAGGTATGATCTCTATATCAACCAGTAAAATAAGAGCTGCTATAACAAGAAGTTTGTCAGCAATAGGGTCAAGAAGGATACCGAATTTTGTCACCTGCTTATTCTTCCTTGCAAAATATCCGTCAAGCAAATCAGTGATAGCTGCAATGGCAAAAATGATTGCGCCAAGAAAGGGATTGCCGGGTGTAACAAGAATAAAAGGGAGTATTATAATAATACGGCTGAATGTAAGTATCGTTGGTAAATTAAGCAAGTGATTCGCCTGAAACTTTTTCCCAGAGACCTGATTGCTTCAATATAATATCTATGAATTCCCTGACCGCCCCTCTTCCGCCGTTTTTGGTCATCACTAAATCAGCATGTTTCCTGGCATCATCTTCAGCATCAGCAGGCGATGCAGAAAGTCCGGCTTTTTTCAGGAGTTCCTGGTCAACAATATCATCTCCCATGAAGGCTATGTTCTCGTCTTTATAATTATATTTTGACAGCAGCTGTTCGTATACCTCTGACTTTTTGTAAATCTTCTGAAAAACTTCTGTAATACCAAGTTCCTTTGCCCTGATCTCTACAACCCTGGATTTTCTTCCGGAAATAATCGCAGTCATTATCCCTGCCCTTCCCAACATCTTTATACCATGCCCGTCTCTTACATGAAAGCGTTTCAGCTCATTTCCTTCATGATCCATAATAATGCTTCCATCTGTCATTACACCATCAACATCGAGGATTAGCAGTTTGATTTTTTTTGCCTTCTCTGTTAAATCCATTACACTATTCCAGCCTTTAACAGGTCATGCAGATGTATTATTCCTTCTATATTATTTTCACTGTCTGCAACCATTAAAACAGTAATAGAATGTTTTTCCATTATCGACACTGCCTTTGCAGCAAGTATATCCTTTTGAATTGTTTTAGGACTGTGCGTCATTGAATCAGCAGCCTTTAAAGAAAAAAAGTCCGCGCCCCACTTTTCGAGACCTCTTCGAAGGTCACCATCGGTTATCACACCCTGCAGCCTGGAATCATCATTTGCAACCGCTGTTACTCCAAACCGCTTAGAAGATATTTCTATGATAGCATCTTTCATCAGGGTATCCATCTGCACTACAGGAATTGTGTCTCCTGCATGCATGAGATCTTCGACCGTAAGAAGTAATTTGCGTCCAAGGTTTCCTCCCGGATGAAAGACGGCAAAGTCTTCTTCAGAAAAACCTCTCTTGTTCAGTAATGTTATCGCTAAAGTATCACCCATCGCAAGAGCTGCGGTTGTAGATGCTGTAGGCGCAAGGCCCATTGGGCAGGCCTCCTCCTTTACTGATACGTCAATAGAAACGTCTGATCTCTTTGCCAGTACTGAATTCAGGTTTCCGGTCATGCTGATAATCTTTATGTCGAGCCTTTTAAGGGTTGGAAGCATATTGAGAATTTCCTCTGTCTCCCCGCTGTTTGAAATTGCAAGAACTACATCACCTTTTGATACCATTCCTAAATCACCATGACTGCCTTCAGCGGAGTTCAGAAATAATGACGGAGTCCCGGTTGATGCAAGAGTAGCGGCTATTTTTTTTCCGATGATTCCAGACTTGCCCATACCGGTAACAACAACTTTACCGGTACATGAATACATAATTTCGATCGCCTCTACAAATTTCCCGTCAATACGTTCGACCAGCGCACCTACAGCATCTGCCTCGATCTTTAAAATATTCTTTGCCTGTTCAATAAATTCAGACATTGCTTATTACCAGCCTTTTACCAGATCATTTAATTCCGATAGTCTTTTTGCAATAGTGGGGAAGGAGTCCATTTTCAACATGCTGGGACCGTCACAGGGAGCTGAATCCGGATCTTCATGTACTTCCATAAATATCACATCACATCCGGCAGCCACAGCCGACCGCGCCAAAGGCTCAATAAATTCCCTCTGACCACCGGAAGAGATTCCCATTCCACCGGGGAGCTGTATACTGTGGGTAGCATCGTAAACAACCGGAAATCCAAACCCCCTGATAATCGGCATGGAACGCATATCAGCGACAAGATTGTTATAACCAAAAGATGTTCCTCTTTCTGTTATCATTAGTTTGTTATTGCCGGTTGAGACAGCCTTTTCTATAATATTTTTCACATCCCATGGAGCAAGAAACTGTCCCTTTTTAATATTTAGCGGCTTTCCGGTCTTTGAAGCAGATAGAACTATCTCCGTCTGTCTGCATAAAAAAGCCGGGATCTGCAGTATATCAAGAATAGTTGCTGCCTTTTCAGCTTCATCAGCTGAGTGAATATCGGAAATTACAGGCAGACCTGTGACTTCCTTAACTTTATTCAGGATTTTTAATCCAGCATCAATCCCGGGCCCACTGAATGAATTCACTGATGTTCTGTTGGACTTATAGTAGGAACTTTTGAAAATTAAAGGAATTTTAAGTTGCTCAGCATAGCCCTTCAGTTTTTCAGCTGCCTTTACAGTAGAAATTTCATCTTCAATAACACATGGACCTGCTATAAAGGCAAGCGGATTATCAGCACCGATACGAATATTTCCTATTTCTATTTCTCTTGTAGCCATGCAGATAATTTATCGTTAATACTTATTTCACCTGAATTCATATCATGATCCGAGGATTCATTTTATTGTAATTAATTAATATATTAAAGCTGATAACTTAAAGCAATATATAAGGGCTTACGTCTTTGGAGA
>CAZVHL010000107.1:0-5187 GCA_964626925.1 uncultured Nitrospiraceae bacterium | reverse complement strand
GTTGTGCTATATTTCCTCCTGATGCTATATTTCCTCCTGAACTGACATGGGAGCCTCCTTCATAAACCCCTCATTTCTAACCAATAACCTATGTAGTGTCAATGAATTCATGGGTTTTTGATTTCAGGGTTTGAATTATAAAGTTTCTGTGGACAATAGCTTGACCACTAATTAACAAATATGTAAAAGTCACCGTTGATGTGTAAGGGGGTATCGGAGTAAGGGTGTTTAATCCCTCTCCCTTGACGGGAGAGGTTAGGAGAGGGTGAAATATTATCCCCCTCACCTCGGTCCTCTCCCACCAGGGGAGAGGAAGAGTAACTTCGATAGTAAGTTATTGTTGTGAAAAAGGAAAAAATGGATATTTCAATCGTCATACCAGCATATAACGAAGCATCTAATCTTCAAGACCTCATCGGCCAGATCCATGATGTGCTGGGCGCCCTCGAACTGAAATATGAGATCATCGTCGTTGATGACGCATCCTCTGATAACACCGCTCAGGTTGCCGCTGACGCCAAGGCCAGAGTAATTTCACACCCCTACAACATGGGCAACGGCGCCGCTGTTAAAACAGGGATCCGGGGCGCAACAGGAGAGGTCATTGTACTGATGGATGGTGACGGTCAGCACAAACCAGGGGACATCCCAGGACTTCTTGATACAGCTAAAGAGTATGACCTGGTTGTAGGAGCAAGGACATCAAAAAGCCACGCGGGATTTCATCGTTTTGTCGCAAATACTATATACAACTGGCTGGCATCCTACGTAACCAAATTCAGAATAGAAGATCTGACTTCCGGTTTTCGTGCTGTTTATAGTAAAGCAGCTCTCAGATACCTGTATCTTCTCCCAAATACATTTTCTTATCCTACAACAATGACGATGGCTTTTTTGAGGTCGGGATTGAGCGTAAAATATGTCCCTATTGAAGCCGCGCCCAGGGGAAAGGGTTCCAAAAGTAAAATTCGCCTTTTCAGTGATGGAGCAAGATTCTTTCTTATCATCACAAAGATAGCTACTCTTTACTCACCCTTAAGAATCTTCCTGCCTCTGAGTACAGCATTGTTTTTTACCGGCGCAGGTTATTATCTTTATACATTCATCACCATGCACAGGTTTACAAACATGTCCATGCTGCTGTTCATGTCCTCTATTATCATCTTCATGCTGGGGCTGGTTTCTGAGCAGATAAGCCAGATCAGGATGGATCGGACAGAAGAGGAATAATCAAAAATACTCCTGACATGAACGGTGAACCAAAAAGCACTCCCACAAAAAAAAGACTTAATTTACCGGTTCTTCTCCTTGTAGTCATTACCCTGACAGGGTTTACCATCAGAGCCGCCTATATCGAGAAAACAGTAATAAACACGCCTATCCGGGCGGATGCGCGCCAGTACGTCATTTACGCCCTGAACCTCATCAATCACCAGACTTTCTCAGTGGAGTACCCTTCAGACAACCCAAAACCGGATTCCTTCCGCTCTCCGGGATATTCAGCCTTCATCAGCTTGGCTCTTCTAATCAGTGGGGAAAAGTACTATCAGGCCATTCAATATTCACAGGTCGTATTGAGCACCCTGATGGTACCCATGACTTTCTTTCTGGGCTTAACGTTCCTGCCAGTCTGGGCCTCATTGGTTTCATCTTTACTGGTTGCTCTCAGTCCACACCTCGTGTCAAGTACGAGTTATGTTTTAACTGAAACTCTTTTCGGTTTTGTATTTCTTGCAGCTCTTCTTACTTATACATTAGCAGTCAATAGTGGAAGGGTATGGATTTTCACTTTTTCAGGCATCCTATTCGGGTATGGTTACCTAATAAACGAAACTCTCCTTTTCCTCCCATGGATTCTTGTCATATTAACACTCTATCTAACTGGTTCTTCTGAAGATAACAGCTTCTATAAAAGGATTTTTTCAAGTCCGCTACTAAAAGGATCAGTGATATTACTCATCGTTTTCTCCATTTTCACGGCTTCCTGGTTCATAAGAAATCACATTACTGTTCCACCGGGTTCAATGAGCGGAAAACAAAGAGCACTTAACACACTTGCAGCAGGAACCTACCCTGGTTTTATATATAAAGACCTCCGCTACAAATATTTCCCCTATAGAGAGGACCCTGAATTTCCAAAATATAAAAAATCTTTTTCAAATTTTACCAAAATCTTTTATTCCAGGTTCAAAGAGAGACCAGCACGATATATCTCATGGTACCTTCTGGAAAAACCTTACTATCTCTGGAGTTGGAACATTTTACAGGGAGAGAGAGATATCTACATATATCCTGTCAAGCGCTCCCTTTATCGTTCCTCATCGCTGGCAAATTCAACACGTATTTTCATGAAAGTTCTCCATCCAGTATCACTAATTCTTGCTCTGGCAGGTTTTTTCCTGACATTATGGCAATGGAAAAAAAGAATAAAACCTTATTCAGGATTTAGTCATTTGCAGATTTATATTCCAATACTTTATTTTACTCTGCTCTATACTGTTTTCATACCTCTACCAAGATATTCCATTCCGTTCAAAACCATTTTTTACCTTGCTGTGATGTGGACTTTGACCGCACTAATTGACCTAAGGGCCAAAAAACATCAACACTAGAATTTTGTATTATGATAAGAAAATATCTTCTGAGTTATATTAAAGCAAATAGGCTGCAAAATTTTGTTGTGTATACTGCGATTAAAATAAATCCCTTCAAGAGTAATATTTTTTTGTGACCAAAGAAAACAGGCATTAAAGGATTTTAAATCATTTTATTAAATATATAAGTATATAAAAGCATTAATAATACCTGTATACCATTTAGCGCTAAGGGATTACAGTAATGAAATATCCTATTAATAATATCATATGCCCTCTTTGCGAGGGCACGTCTTGCTCGATAAAATTCCATATGGGTGTCCGGGATATCTGGTACTGCGGCAATTGTAAGGTCTCCTTTGCATGGCCACAGCCCACCTGGAACGAACTTTTGGATACTTATAATAAAGAATATTTCCAAAACGCTGCATTAACAGGTAGTGATATCAAGGGTGTGTATGGATATGCAGATTATTTTACTGAGAAACAATTAAATATAAAACGTTTCGTAAAGATCCTGACGAAGATTGAAAAATTTCTACCAGAAAACTCGAACAGGAAAAAACTTCACGATTTTGGATGCGGACTTGGCAGCTTTTTAAACCTTGCAAAGGAGAGGAGTTTTTCAGTATCAGGATTTGAATGTAACGATTACGCAGTTAACTATATTAAAGAAAATTATCAATTTCGGGTTGAGAATGAGAAGTCTCTGACTTCTTTAATAAGTAGCAATGAAAAATATGATGTTATCACAATGTTTGATGTAATTGAACATTTACATGATCCAATAGGAGAAATTGAAAATGCTTTCAAGCTTTTAAGGAAAAATGGACTATTAGTTATTTCAACAACTGACTTCGATAATTTTTTACCACGCATAATGGGACGCAAGTTTGAGGATTACAGGCGTGTCCAGGAACATCTTTTCTTCTTTACAAAAAAGTATCTTCACAAAATTCTTGAGATATCTGGCTTTTCGGTATTGACAAGTCACTCGCATGGTACAACGTTTATAATCAGCAATCTTCTGGATCGCATTGCAGGAAAAGAACTATCAAAAAGTACCGAAACATCTTCAGTTATGAAGTTGATTGGTCTGAGTAACATTACAATACCTGTAAATCTCGGTATCAAATTCGTCACCTATGCAAGGAGGTAGTCTTCACAGATGAAATCTTATTCGCTTCACTCAACACCAATTACAGGTCAATATAAACTTTCTGTTGTTATACCAGCTTACAACGAAGAAGTTTACATTAGAGCAATCATTGATAAAGTAACCAGTATTAAACTTACAAATGCTGAACTGGAGATCATTGTAGTCGATGATGGGTCGACTGATTCAACCAGAATGATATTGGCGGAATTGGAAAAAGAAAAAGGATTGATTGCAATACTAAAACCAAGAAATGAGGGAAAGGGCTCTGCTCTTCAACTCGGTTTTAGTAAAGCCACAGGAGACATAGTCATCATCCAGGACGCTGATCTTGAATACGATCCATCAGACTATGAACATCTTCTTGAACCAATAACGAGTGGAGATGCAGACGTTGTCCTTGGATCAAGGTTTGTAAGCCCAAAGAGAAGGGTCATGGGTTTTTGGCATACATATGGTAATAAGTTTTTGACATTCCTTGTAAATATAGTAACAAACTTGAATTTAACCGACATGGAAACATGCTACAAAGTTATGCGAAAAGAAGTAGCTAAAAACCTCAATTTGAAATCAAAACGTTTCAATGTAGAACCAGAAATGGTATGTAAATTTGCTAAAGCCAAATTGAGGATTTACGAGGTTCCAATTAAATATCACGCGCGCAGCTACGCAGAAGGAAAAAAAATAGGCCTAACGGATGTCTTTCAAGCAATCTCAGCGATATTTCGATACGGTGTTTTTGGCATGAAGTGAAATATAATTACTGCACAATTTAATAAAATATGTGTGGTTCAATAGCAAAGCAGATGTTTATCTAAAGTATTGTCAGTCTATCAGGAATTACTCACTGTCCAGAAAATGGACCTTTTCGGTTTACAATCTATAGCATAATTACAGACCAGGTAAAGCGAAGCAGGCCCTTGACCTACAGTTATCTGTCATTCTTCTACAGAGCCATCCTTGACTCAAGTTACGTCAACCGCAACATTTACCTTGACATTAAAGGTTATATTAGCTGATAATGAGTAATTTTACTACTCATTATTAATATACTCTGGGTATCCGTAATCATGCTAAAAGGCATTATCACATCCAGGACCAAGGCCAATATCCTTGTAAAATTATTCCTGAACCCCGGGAACAGGGCATATCTTCGTGAACTGGCAACCGAGTTCGGAGTTTCCACGAACTCGGTGAGGACGGAGCTCAACAACCTGACGAAAAACGACATTCTCATCTCGGAAAAAGACGGAAGGAATATCTTCTATCACGCCAACACAAAACACCCTCTTTTTCCCGAACTGTCGTCCATGGTCCGGAAGATAACAGGGATCGATGAGTTGGCCAGGTCGGTTATTGATCGCCTGGGCAACCTGGAGGCAGTGTACCTGACGGGAGACTACGCAGAGGGGAAAGATTCCGGGATCATTGATATTG
>CAZVHL010000106.1:4126-5218 GCA_964626925.1 uncultured Nitrospiraceae bacterium | reverse complement strand
GGCTAACAAGTTTATCACGTCTCTCAAACAATCGCGAAAAGGCACGTGGCTTTGAATTATTCAGGACATAACTAACAAAAAAAGGCAGCATAAGACTGCAATCACCGTATGAAACTATGGTGCTGGAAAGTGCGGTTGGATCTATCTTGCCCCACGAGACTGCTTCTGATGGTGTTGCACCGCTCAGACCACCGGTATCAGGACGCGCATCAGTAAACTGAATAAAGAAATCATGTCCTTTTTCCGGTAAACCCAGAACTTCCTGTATGTATGGCTCAGTCTGAAGTACAAAATTTTTGGGACTTCCTCCGCCAAGCAGCAGTACAGCGCTTTTACCTCCACGTTTTTTAGTATCATAAACATAGCCCGAGACTTCGCTGATATCCCGATGAGTATCTATTGGTATATGTATATTTTCGAACGCAAGGGCAGCCACAGTCATTCCAATGCTTGAATCTGCAGGAGAGGATGTATGAACAGGCACGCCTGCTTCATACGCAACAGCCAGTAAGCTTTCTTCCTTAAGCCGGGGTTTTATTTTTATAATCTCTTTTCCAAGCAGAGCATGAATATCAGCGCTTGAACAGGGATCAGGCAAAGATGACAGCCCGTTTTTCAGAGTTTCCCGAACAAAATCATCAGTATCGAGCAAGGCCCTGTAATCGAAAAAAATATCATGAATTCTGACAATCCCATCCTTTTTGAGCAATTCGTCATCAGCATCCGCATATCCCCTGCAAAACTTATGACCAAGAATTAAATGAATGTCATGGTATAAATTTGCGCCCGTTGAAACTATCCAGTCAACAAGGCCGGCTTTAATTAGTGGAATTAAACAGCTGCGGCCAATGCCAGCTGGAACAAGGGCGCCTGCAAGCGATACCCCTATCCTCACATTCTTTCTGGCTATATGTTTGGCAAAAAGCTCACATGCATTTCTGAATGTGCCTGCATTAAAAGAAAACAGCGCACTCTCAATGACATGATCAACCGTCATCCCTTTGGTGATTTTCCTGGGTTTCAGCTCCCTGCATTTACCCTTGCATGATACGTCTTTTCTTTTTTTCTTCATTGATTTAAAAAAGGTAACTA
>CAZVHL010000106.1:0-4026 GCA_964626925.1 uncultured Nitrospiraceae bacterium | reverse complement strand
TAAAAGGGTCAAAAAGGACTACAGTCTTCCTGTCTGTTTTTCACTGGCTATAACAGAAATACCGGAAGGATCCAGTGCAGCCCGGAAATAAGGTTTCTTGCTGTCATATCCAACTTTAATGCCTTCCTCAACAATATTATAAGAATCAACAATTGTTTTATTCAGCCTGCACCCTTTTTTTAGAACTACTGAATCCATTACAATTGAATCTCTGATTTCAACTCCCTCTTCTATAATTACACCCCTCCGCACTATCGAGTTAATAATCTTGGCCTTGTTAATCACTGTGCCTTCAGCAATGATACTGTTAATGATCTCTCCCCCCAATATCTTTGTAGCAGGAAGGTTATTCCTTGATGGCCGGATCGGCCAGAGTTCATTATTAATGTCAAAAGCAGGGTTAGCGCCCAGCATATCCTGATGTGCATTCCAGAAAGCTTCAATATTTCCAATGTCTCTCCAGTACCCCTGTTCCTCATAGGGCTGAACACCGGGTATCACGTTAGTTGCAAAATCATAGGCATAGAGTCGTTCCCCTTTGTCCAGCAGATTTGGAATTACATGTTTACCAAAATCATATTCCTTGTTTCGCTCTGCCTGAATAAGTCCCTTTACGAGAGTATCTGCATTAAAAATGTAATTACCCATTGAGCAGTATGCCTTGTCTGGATTACCCGGCATAGATGGCGGGTCATTCGGCTTTTCCAGGAACTTTTTTATCCTTCCATCGCTTTCAGTATCAATGATTCCAAAATCGCTAGCTTTTTCTAAAGGTACAGGCATGGCAGCTACTGTACACTGTGCTTTATTATCAAGATGAAACTCTATCATCTGCCTTATGTCCATCCTGTAAACATGATCTGCTCCAAAGACAACCACAAGATCGGGTTTATGCTGGCGAATAAGGTTCATGTTCTGAAAGACAGCATTCGCAGTGCCCTGAAACCAGTCCTGACCGTATCTCATCTGAGGAGGAACAACAGTTACAAAATGATCGCTCACTAATGCTGACAGAACCCAGTTTTCCCTTATGTACTCAATAAGTGACTGAGATTTATATTGCACAAGAAGATAGGTCGAATAAATCTGTGAATTAATAAGATTGCTCAGGACAAAATCAACTATACGGTAGCGGCCTCCAAACGGTACCGATGGTTTTGATCGCTCAAACGTAAGCGGGAAAAGCCTCTCTCCTTTTCCACCGGCCATGATCATTGCAATAATTTTTGGAAGTGCCATATTACCTAACTATCAAATTAACTTAATGCTGTCAAATGGTGATAATGATTTATCGTTAGATTGATAAGATAAGATAACCTAACGTACTGTTAAATTGCAATAATCTTTCAACATTCAACTTGACTAAGTCGCTTCAAGAATATAAGTAAACATCACTATTTCTTGTCTTCAAACACGATTGTGCGAATACGGACAACATCTTTATGAGCAGCTATTTCATTTACGATATTATCGGGAACCGGCGACTCAAGATCTATAATGTTATAACCAACAGCACCATTGCTTTCATTTAGATAACTGGAAATATTAATACCACTATCACCAATCTTCTGCGAAGCAAAACCGATCATGCCCGGGACATCCCGGTTGATCATGATCAGTCGCGTATGGACATCATCAGAAGGAATCGACTCGACTGTCGGAAAATTCACACTATGAGTAACCGTTCCGTATTCAAAATAGTCCCTGAGCTCCCGCACCGCCATACATGCACACTGCTCCTCAGACTCTTCGGTGCTTGCCCCGAGGTGTGGTGACGCAATAACCTTTGGATGGGTAAGCATTGCGGCTGTCGGAAAATCAGTGATATAACCTTCCAGCCGGCCACTGTCCAGAGCTTCCAGAACAGCAGTTTCATCAACCAGTGGACCACGAGCATAATTTACGAGTATGCCTCCATGCGGCAGACGTTTTAAAATATCGGCATTTATGAAATTCGTGAGCTTTTTGCTGAAAGGCATATGAAGTGTTAATATGTCCGCCTGCTCCACGACCTCACGTAAACTCTTTGCAAGAGATACTGCTGCAGACAGATGATGAATATTCTCCTGGGCCGGAAAAGGATCAAAGCCTTTAACCTGCATCTTGCGCTGTATACCGCCATTTGCGACGCGTACTCCTATATTGCCAAGGCCAAGTACGCCAAGCTTTTTACCGGCCAGTTCAAAACCGCGGAAATCCGACTTTTGGGACTCAATTTGTTCAGTAACTTCCGGGTCTTTTAATCCGGTCAAACCTCTGCAAAACTCGATCGCCCGATGAATATTTCTTGCACTGATCCCAAGCATAATAAAAACCAGTTCCGCAACAGCATTGGCATTGGCTCCCGGGGTGTTAAAAACACAGATACCCTTTTCTGTTGCTTTTTTCACCGTGATATTATTAATCCCGGCACCAGCCCGCGCTACAGCCAGAAGAGAGGGGTATTCATCCGTATCAACAGTGGCACTCCGAACAAGAATCCCGGCTGGATCCTTTGCATCGGTACTCACAGCGTAGTCAACCCCTAACAGATCTAGTCCCACGCCTGCAATATTATTTAGAGTCCTTATTTGATGTTTCGACATAATTATATCCCTTGCTTTGGTTATCCATAGTGAGCGCCAACTAACTTTAGCGTTTTTGAACTGAGGATGTCAAAAAAGAATTGTACTGCTGCTTCATTTGTTTTCGTGCATCATAGCATCAGCATCAGACAGCACTTTCTCGATAGGAACAGGGTGTTCAGGGTTATAGAAAGCTGTACCAAAACTAAGCACCAATTTAAGTGAACCGCTTTTATCTACATTATACTTGTCTATATTGTCCTGCAAACGAATCATGATTGTTTCTTCTGTATTTTCTGTGGATACAAGAGTGGAAATAACAAATTCATCCCCACCTGTTCGGGCAAGAACATCAGTTTCACGAAAAGTCGTCCTTAGAACATCTGCAGTATCAATAAGCACCTGATCACCTGTCTCACGGCTGTGGATTTTATTTATGGAATCCATTTTATCCACCCCGGCATATATGACTAATAGTTTTTTCTTTTCCCTGTTGGCAGTCTTTATCTGCTGCTCGGTCATACTTAAGAAAGTATGAAGGTTGTATAACCCGGTAAGTTCATCCTTCGCGCTTATATATTGAAGCAGTTTGTCAGCATGCCTGTCTTCGGTAACGTCATGTGCAGTGCCCTGAGTGCCGGTAATATTACCGCTGCTGTCATACAATGGAATCATATTGATAGCAAGATGAATTTCCTCTCCGCTCCTTGCAAAATAAGTTGTCTCATGCCCGATTATAGACTCACCGATAAGACAGTTTCTGAATGCGTTAATATAATGTTCCGCCGCCTCAGGCACCTGAAATTTTGAAAAGGGCTTACCAATCATTTCTTCAACCATATAACCCGAATTCTTTCCCCACGCAGGATTAAGAAAAGTAAATCTCCCCTCAGTATCAGTCCGCCAAATGAGAGTGTTGGTTGAAACCACAATGTCACGATAAATATCTGCCGATTTTACCTCAGAATTATTATGTTCTGATTTTTCCATAGCTACCCCTTGTTTATTATGTTTGTAATTTGTATAGCTGTTTAAACTATATCCTAAAACAAGTAATTTGCCAATAGGAAAACTAATTATTGGGGAGAGAGGGAAGTAATAAAGTAAGTCCCCCGGATCTGCCGGGAGACTTACGCTTGTGTTTACAGTTTAACTACGTTAACTGCTTTAGGACCTTTATCACCGTCTTCAAGGTCAAAAGATACAGAATCACCTTCGAAAAGTGACTTGAATCCATTACCGGCTATTGAAGAATAATGAACGAATACATCATCGCCACTATCTCTTGAGATAAAACCAAAGCCTTTAGATTCGTTGAACCATTTTACTGTTCCTTCTATCATTGCTTTTCCTCCTTACATATAGAACTAAAGAATCAGAACGACCTGAATTTGGATAAAAAAAAGACCACAAAGCATAAGTCTTTGAGGTCTGGCCTTCTACAAAAACTTCCGATACTTCT
>CAZVHL010000105.1:2073-5275 GCA_964626925.1 uncultured Nitrospiraceae bacterium | reverse complement strand
CGTTTTTTTGGATACCTGCTTTGCTTCAAGATATTTATGAATAATGCAGGATAATTAAAAAGTGTAACACATACATTTTAAATAAATGCTGCAAATTTTAAAGTATCTCCCGGGCAAGTAGCCTCTCAAGCTCTTCTTTTAATGGTAAAGGATTGTACCCTGATGCAAATGCCCTTGAACTATCGAGTGAAACATCCAATGCTCTGGGAGCCGGCATCACAATATCTTTCTGATTGCAAGGGATAAGTTTTGCCTTGTGATTGCCACGGAGTTTTTCTATCAAGAGACCAAAATCATATCTTGATATCCGCTCTCGGCCTCCAAGATGTATCATGCCTTGCAGTTTTTCAAGAGCAACTGAAATGCCCTGAGTCGCAGAATTCACGCTTACAGGCGTCCTGAATTCATCTACGAAAAGAGTTAGTTCTCCGCCGTCTCTCATTGCTCTTATCATCGGCTGAATAAAACTTTGATTAAAAGGGCTTGGCATGCCAAACATCAATGACATACGGCAGACCGCTGACTCAGGATAAACTTTCAGTATTTTTTCTTCAGCCATTACCTTTTGCTCAGCATAAATATTTACAGGACCAACCGGGTCATCTTCACGATAAGGTGCATTCAGTCCGTCGAACACAAGATCTGTAGAGGTAAACACAAAGGGTATGTTGATGTCGGAACACAGCATGGCTATATTTACAGCTGCATCTACATTGATACCCCTTGTCTCATTTTGGTGTAACTGACAGTAGCCTGGATCAGATACTGCTGCTGTATGGATGACAGCATCCGGGCTTATCTCATAAAATGTTTTTTTAAGTTCTTTATAATTTGTTAAATCAAGTTTTATGACTTCAGCACCCTTAATTTCTAATGAATTGGAATAAACGGTGCCGTATACATTCCACTTTTGCCGGACTGATTGACAGATGTTCCATCCAAGAAATCCGCTTGCGCCTGTAACAATAAGTTTTTTCATATGCCTACTATAGTTTATTCGGATGTTTGAAAAAATGTTAGACTATATTTCCTGATTTTAGCCATGATTACACAGATTCCATTAAGAGACATAGAATATATCCTGCTGGATATGGATGGTACATTGCTTGACCTCTACTTTGACGATTACTTCTGGAGTCATCTGGTGCCTGAAAAATATGCTGAAAAACATGATATTACGTTCGGTGCTGCAAAAGATTTTTTATTTAAAACATACAAAGAACATGAACGGACTCTGAACTGGTGTGATATAGACTTCTGGTCAAAAGAGCTTAAACTTGATATTCCTGCCCTAAAAGAACAGATCCGCCATCTCATCGAAGTGCATCCGAATGTTATCGATTTTCTAAAGTTAATGAGGAAACAAAAGAAAAAAATATTCCTTATGACAAATGCTCACTTTAAAACTGTGAAATTAAAATTAAACAAAACTCAGATCGGGAAATATTTTGATGATGTTCTGTGTTCTTTTAATGTGGGCCATCCCAAAGAATACATTGAGTTCTGGCAGGGCGCAGAGAAGAGACTGAAGTTTGTTAAAGAGCAATCGCTTTTTATTGATGATACAGAGGATGTCCTGAAAACAGCACGGGACTTCGGAATAAAATATATTATTTTCAAGGCCAGGGCAAGTTCAAAAGCAGAACCCAGGAAGACAAAAGATTTCATCACTATTCATGATTTCAGCGAGCTGATGTAGGGGGATTTCTCTACCTGTTCATCCCATCAAGAAAGTCCTGATTGCTTTTGGTTCCTTTGATCTTGTTGAGCAGGAATTCCATACTTTCAACAGGACTGAGTGAATGAAGTACCTTCCGTAAAATCCAGATTCGCTGGAGTGTATTCTTGTCTACAAGCAGTTCTTCTTTTCTGGTGCCGGAACCATTAATATTAATTGTTGGAAATACCCTCTTATCAACAAGCTTTCTGTCAAGATGCAGTTCCATATTGCCGGTCCCTTTAAATTCTTCGAAAATAACATCATCCATCCTGCTGCCGGTATCGACAAGTGCTGTTGCTATAATAGTAATACTGCCTCCGTCTTCAATATTTCTGGCAGTTCCGAAGAACCTTTTTGGCTTTTGAAGAGCATTTGAATCAAGCCCGCCTGACAGGACTTTACCGCTAGCCGGAATCACGGCATTGTATGCCCTTGCAAGTCGTGTTATAGAATCCAGGAGAATTACAACATTTTTGCTTGTCTCGACAAGCCTTTTTGAGCGTTCAATCACCATTTCTGCTACCTGAAGATGCCTCTGGGGTGGCTCATCAAACGTGGAACTAATTATCTCTGCGTCTACCTGTCGTTTCCAGTCTGTAACTTCTTCAGGCCTTTCATCTATAAGAAGAATTATCAGGTGAGATTCGGGATGATTTTGTTTGACCGCTTTAGCGATCGACTGCAGAAGCATTGTTTTACCTGTTCTCGGAGCAGCAACTACCATGCCCCTCTGTCCAAATCCTATTGGAGTGACAAGCCCCATAATTCTCGTAGAATAATTATCTTTGCTAAATTCGAGATTTATCGCCTCTGTTGGATAATATGGAATAAGGTTATCAAACAGAGGGCGTTTGATGCTTTCGTCAGGGGGTTCGTGATTAACAGCTTCAACTTTCAGAAGAGCGAAATACCGTTCACTTTCTTTTGGCGGTCTTATCTGGCCTGTAACGAGGTCGCCGGTTCTTAATGTAAACCTTCTTATCTGAGAAGGAGAGACATAGATATCATCGGGGCCAGGAAGATAGCTGTAATTAGGAGAACGGAGAAATCCGAAGCCGTCAGGTAAAATCTCAAGCACTCCTTCTCCAAAAATCAGCCCAGTCTTTTCTGTCTGTGCCTGGAGGATAGCAAAAATGAGATCCTGTTTTCTAAGGCCGCTTGCAGCTTCAACATTGAGGTCTTTTGCCATATTTGTCAGCTCATCAATTTTCTTTTCTTTGAGGTCAGTAATATTCATACCATCTCCGTGATTTTTTCTCTTATTTGCCATGATGCTATTGATTCCTTCTCTGAGGGATTACATATACCTTAGATATATATTTTTTTGGAGGTTTAACCTTTTAACATTAAACGGGATTGTGAAACAGAAGAATTGTTCTTTTCATATTATACGAGATTTATTTTTTTGTCAATACCCTGAATTTTAATTTTCCAAAGATAATGCTTTGTAACAGTGGGATAAAAGTTTGCCTGTAAGTATCT
>CAZVHL010000105.1:0-1973 GCA_964626925.1 uncultured Nitrospiraceae bacterium | reverse complement strand
TGCCTGTAAGTATCTTAACCGTCATTATTCATAAATATCTTAAATCTTCGCTGGATGAATAATATAGGTTAATGCTTTTTCCGGATATATCTATGACAATATCACTCTGTGTTATAACATATATCACATTTATCCATACTTTGGCAATGTATCAGTAATAAATATTTTTTCGGGGTGGCAGATCAATAAGTATAATGCTTTTTCCTGAGTTATAATCTCAATATGGATATTAAAAAGAAATTACAGCAGGTCCCATCTGCCCCCGGTATTTATATTATGAAAGGTGCCGGAGGAAAAGTGCTGTATGTGGGCAAGGCAAAAAATTTAAAGAACAGGCTCAGATCATATTTTCAAAAATCAGCATCTCTGGGTGATAGAAAATCGAAAATGGTCCAGGAAATTAAGACATTTGAATATGTTGTTACAAATAATGAACTTGAAGCGCTTGTGCTTGAGGCCAATTTTATAAAAAAACTGAAGCCGCGCTTCAATATAATTCTGAGGGATGACAAGAACTATCCGTATCTGAAATTAACTGTTAATGAAAAATGGCCACGGCTGGCAATTGTCCGTAAAATTGATAAAGACGGGGCATTATATTTCGGTCCGTATGTTCCTGCCGGAACTATGTGGGAAATGGTTAAATTTATTCGCCGCCATTTTCCGATAAGAATTTGCAAATACAACCTTGGCAGGCCATTCAGGCCCTGTGTTAAGTATCAGATGGGCAGATGTCTTGCTCCATGCTCTGAATCTCTGAGACGGGATGAAGATTGGGAGATATATCAGGAAACGGTCAAAGAGGTGCGGTCATTTATCCAGGGAGACAAACGGGAACTTCTTGCAAACCTTCATAATCGGATGCATAGACTCTCTGAAGAACTGAAGTTTGAAGAAGCGGCCAGAATCAGGGACAGGTTGAAAGCTCTCGAAGGGGCCTGGGAATCTCAAAGGGTTATAACACCGGAACTTGGTGACATGGATGTAATCGGTCTTTACAGGGCAAAAGAGGAAGCATCCGTATTTATGCTTTTTCTCAGAAAAGGGATGGTTGTTGGACAAAAAGATTTTTTCATTAAAAAACTCGGAGACATAGAAGATAAAGAATTAATTGAAAGCTTTGTCGGCCAATTTTATTCAAGGGAAATGCTATTACCTTCAAAGATAGTGCTGCCTGTGAAAGCAGGACTACAAATACAGAAGCAATGGTTGCAGCAAAAAAGGGGCAGGGCTATCAAACTGGCTGGCGCAAGAGGCGAGCAGGAATACAAAATACTAAAGATGGCCAATGACAACGCTTATTATGCCTTTAACAAACATAAAGATGCAGGTTCAGACGAAGCCCTGTTAATGTTAAAAAATATTCTGAGATTGAAGGCTATACCAAGAAAAATAGTTGCTATTGATGTATCAAACATTTCGGGTTCAGAGCCGGTTGGAGCCTGTGTTTTATATGAAGAAGGTAAATTCATAAAAAATGGTTACAGACTGTTTAAAATCAAAACCGTCAAGGGCATTGATGATGTTGCCATGATAGGAGAAGTAGTTGACAGATATCTGAAGAGCATTGCTGATAGTAATGGTGAAGCACCTCAACTGCTGCTGATTGACGGGGGCAGAGGCCAGTTGCGATATGCGCACAATGCCGCGAAACCGTTTGATCTTTCTGTTGAAATTGCGGTCATAGCAAAAGCGAGAGAAAAATTATCACAGGCAAATAAGAAGGGAATTCGCACGGATTGTGAACGGGTCTATATTCCGGGTAAAAGAGCGCCGGTTTATCTGGAGCCTTTTCTGTCATCCACTTATTTACTTCAAAAGATACGGGATGAGGTCCACAGATTTGCGATAGGATATCACAGAAAACTTCGCTCAATGAGGACATTTGCATCACCACTCGAGAAAGTCAAAGGAATAGGAAAAACAAGAAGGCTTTTGCTTTTAAGACATTTCGGGAGTATTGATAAAATCAG
>CAZVHL010000104.1:2210-5360 GCA_964626925.1 uncultured Nitrospiraceae bacterium | reverse complement strand
GAGATCCCCCATGTTTACAGTCATTACTCGGCATAATCTGGAACTCCGCATAATGACGGAGCATGTTGGGAGTAACATGTCTGCTTAACCCCGCCTTTTTGGATGCCGTCTTTAATGATCTTTGTATGCACTTCACAGGCTTATCCGAGTGAGAGAATACCCATTTCCCTTTCTTCTTGTTGAAAAGTTCTCTTAGGATTGCCAATGCCTCGTCGCACAATGGGATGATCCTTTCCTCATCCGTTTTAGGTTTCCATTCACCTTTACCCTGAATTTTGACAATTTCCAGATCAAAATCAACATCAGGCCATGCAAGGTGAGAAAGCTCAGCAGGTCTCATGCCTGTCAGCCGCCCAACTCTTATTCTCTTCTCGGCCAGATTGTAGGATATATTTGATGCAAATTTCTCAAATTCATCAGGAGGAATAAACATGTGGAGTTTTCTGGGTTCTTTCAGATGCGGATATTTAAACCTTACCTCGTTGATATACCCTTTAGCAACTGCGAAATTCATAACCTTGCGGACTATGCCAATAAGAATATTAACGGTTCTGTTTGAATAAACTCGGGATTGCCAGGATCTATTAACATCTGGTTTTGCATTGGTCTTGTTTCTATATCCTTTAATACGAATATGAAATTTCCTGGCCTTTCTCATTTCTTTAAATGGTATTAATTTCTGAGACTTTTTCGTTTCCTGAAATTTCATGAGAAGATCATAGCTGATATCAGTCAGTGTAAAACGGGAGAAAAATTCTTTCAGATGGTTATTGTAATCGAGCTTCGTTTCATAAGCATATCTCTTCGATTTCGTCTTCTCCAGATGGGCGATATATTCTTCAGCCACAAGATGAAACATTATATGTTCAGCGGTATTGGTAAGATCAGAAACGTTTAACATCTTCAGTCGCAGTTTTGTTTTCAGCTCTTCCTCAATCCTCTTTGCACTGGTTTTGGTGTCAGCTACTTTCCGGTTGATTCTGGTACCATTAAAAGTGAAGTTAACGTACCAGCTGTTACCTCTCTTATAAATTGCCATGCATATTACCTCCTGTTTCGGTAAACATCTGCCTATGTATTACCCCGGAATCGAAAAGTCGCGACATTCTCGCGACATCGCATGATTCCACGATTGACAGGCAATTTTGTTAACAGGAGATAAGTATTTGATAACAGGAAGAAAAAGTCTGGTCGGGGCGGAGGGATTCGAACCCCCGACATCCTGCTCCCAAAGCAGGCGCGCTACCAGGCTGCGCTACGCCCCGAGTTTTATAGTTTATGTAATATACGAGGTAAAAATCAATGGCTGCTATCTCAGATCCCTACTGAACTATTTTGGTCCGACAATAAATAATCTATACAAATAGTTACTATTATGATATACATATGATATAGATTAGTTATAAATAAAGCGGAGTTAAAAAATAAAAGGGGACTTAATCGTTGAGCGAAAAAACTGTTATTGTCATTGCTGATGATGATGAGGGTCATGCTAATCTGATAAAGAAAAATCTCAGACTAGCAGGCATCAGTGACGAGATTTTGCATTTTGTGGACGGAGAAGAAACTATAAGGTTCTTTTCAGAAGCCAGAAACAACCTTCAAGGATTAAAAAGGACCTCTTATTTAATTCTTCTGGATATACGTATGCCAAAGATTGATGGCATTGCTGTGCTGGAGTACTTAAAACAGGACAGTGTCCTGCAGAAAATCCCGGTGATAGTAATAACTACTACTGATGACCCCCGTGAACACAAGAAATGTATTGATTTGGGATGCATCGATTACATGGTAAAGCCTATCGAGCATGAAAGGATTATTCAAACGTTTGAGCAATTAGGTTTCTTTTCATTATGTAAGAAGTCTCCGGAAATATCCGGTTATTAATCTGAATGAATAGTAAGTCGTCAAAAATGATCGAAAACTCAACAAAGAAAACTGTATTTATCGTTGAAGACGATAAACATTTAAACAGCCTGATACAGAAGACCTTACAGCGGAAAGGGTTTCTTACAGAATACGCATTTAATGGAGAAGATGCCATTGCCAGGTTTACTGATCATAAGAATATGATCCTGCTGCTGGATTATTCACTTCCTGATATGACAGGTCGAGATGTTGTGAAATCCCTGACAAGGAAAAAGCGCAAAGTTCCTTTCATTATTATTACCGGTCAGGGTGATGAAAAATTAGCGGTTGAAATGATGAAACTGGGAGCCAGGGATTACATTATTAAGAGCCGCGATTTCATTGATATTTTGCCTCATACCATAGAAAAAATTGAGCATGAGATGACTCTTGAAAAAGAATTGATAGCAGCCGAGCAAAAAATAGTTGATAGGCAGTTGGAGCTGTCTGTTCTTTATGAAGTTTCCTCTGCCATGAGCAGGACCATTAATCTTAATGAACTTTTCACTATCATTTTTAATACAATTACAGGCATTGACATATTAAATGTTAAAGATAACGGGGCGATTTTTTTTGTAGAAGACGACAGGTTGCAACTTGTTTCACATGTCGGATCTTCTGACATTTTTTTGGATCTTCATAAAAACCTCAAAGTCGGTGACTGTCTCTGTGGACTCGCTGCAGAAAAGGGCGAAGTCATTGTATCCCGTAATTGCAAAATGGATATCAGACATACTATTGCCTGTTCCAGGAGTGAGAATCATGGGCATTTTATTATTCCTCTAAACGCGCGAGGGCAAGTTATCGGTGTTTTATGTCTCTATACACATCCTGATATAGATATAGACGAGAGCAAACTGAAACTGCTTGAAGCTATCGGCAATCAGGTTGGCATTGCGATTGACAATGCGCGACTTCACGAAGAAACCAGAAAATATTCACTGCATGATGCTCTTACCGGACTTGCAAACAGGCGTATGATGCATATAGTTTTCGAAAGGAGTCTTAACAGGGCGAAGAGGTTTGACGAGCCTTTTTCGATTATTATGTTGGACATCGACCATTTCAAGAAGTACAATGACAAATTTGGACATATAGAAGGAGACAGATTGCTGAAGAAACTTGCCAGGCTTATCCTTAAAGAAGTGAGACAGATAGATCTGGCTGTCAGGTATGGGGGTGAGGAATTTCTCGTATTGCTTCCTGAGACAGATTTAATAAAAGCTTGCGATGTTGCTGAAA
>CAZVHL010000104.1:0-2110 GCA_964626925.1 uncultured Nitrospiraceae bacterium | reverse complement strand
TTTCTCGTATTGCTTCCTGAGACAGATTTAATAAAAGCTTGCGATGTTGCTGAAAGAATGAGAAAAGCAGTCGAGAAGCAGACAAAAATTACGATAAGCCTCGGAGTTTCTTCCCATAAAAAGAGCATGAAAACTCATGAGGGGTTTATCAATAAAGCAGACAAGGCATTATACAGGGCCAAAAAAAACGGGAAAAACCGGGTTGAGAAGAGTAATTGATTATTAATTTGATAATTGGCAAGTTAATAGAGGAAAGAAAAAAATGCAGTCATCAGTGACTATCCTGGTTGTTGAAGATGATGAGGGTTTAAATGTTCTTATACAGAAGATCCTTAAAAAAGAGGGTTTTCTTGTTGATAGTGCACTGAATGGACATGATGGGATCCTAAAAGCATCAGAACACAAAGAGATTTTATTGTTACTTGATTATAAACTTCCAGATATGAATGGGAGAGAGGTTATTGAATCTCTTATCCGTAAAAAATGCAATGTTCCTTTTATTATCATAACAGGCCATGGTGATGAGAAGGTAGCGGTGGAGATGATGAAACTGGGTGCCAGAGATTATATCATTAAGAGTGCAGGATTAAGGGAGATACTTCCGCACGTAGCAGCCAGGGTTGTTAATGATCTGGTTCAGGAAGCAAAGCTTATAAATACGGAAAAAGCTCTCAGTGAATCTGAAAAGAAACTCAGGGCCATATATGATAATGCAATGGATGGTATCCTGGTGGCTGATATAGAATCCAGGAAGTTTATGACCGGTAATCTTACAATATGCAGGATGCTTGGATACAGCATAAACGAAATTCAGAATCTGTGGGTCAATGATATTCATTCAGAAACAGACCTTCCATATGCAATAGAGCAGTTTGAAAAAATGGTAAAAAAAGAAATTACACTTGCTCAGGATATTCCTGTCAAGAGGAAAGACGGTACAATTTTTTATGCTGATATTAATGCGTCACCGGCTGTACTGGCCGGAAAGAGTTGCCTTATCGGAATGTTCAGGGATATCACTGAACGCAGACGGGCAAGAGAAGAACTGAAAAACAGGGTCAAAGAGCTTGAAGAATTTTATGATATGGCTGTTGGAAGGGAACTGAAGATGAAAGAATTGAAGGAAGAAATAGAGAGATTTCGGGTTGAAACTGCAGAACTAAAGAAAAATAAGGGCGGAAATTAGATTAAATGTTCCTCATTTAATCTGTGCTGAAGCAAATATCCAGTTTTCACAAAATGAGGGGATGAAAACTGTTTTATAATCAATGTTCTTGAAATATTTCGGCAATATTTTCCTGAGAAGTTTTATTGTCTCCTGATCAAACTCGGAACAGCATTGCATGCTTACCATCCCATTTTCATTTAGATTGTCTTTTACTTTAGAGAATATCTGTTTGAGGAACTCTGTGCGATCCATGTTTGTAATCGCCTCTGGATGCATTGTCAGGTCATAAATTATCGCATCAAAACCGTAATTGTTATCAAGAAATCTGTTAGCATCATCGATGATTACATGAGCTTTATTACTGTCAAAGGCTTTTTTGCATACAGTTGGCATATATTTTTTTGCAGCTTTTATCACTTCCGCATCAATGTCAACCAGATAAGCACTCTCAGGTTTAAACTTTAATACTTCCCTTAATACACCACCATCTCCGCCGCCGAGAATTGCCACTTTTTTGAATCTGTTTTTTCTTTCTATGAGAGGAGAAACCATGCATGAGTCATAAATATGTGCGTCCTTTTCAGCAACTTGCAGGTCTTTATCCAGAAACATCATCCTGCCGAAACTCTGGTTTTGAATAATATCGAGCTGCTGATACTTTGTTTTTTTACTGAGCAGAACCTTGTCAATATGATATTTGACCTCAAACCCGGTTCCTGAAAAAGATGTAATCCAGCTTTTCTGATTCAGGGACATCGGGTTGCCTCTCTGCACCTCCATGACACGGATATTTTTTGGCTTTAATTTGCTTTTGAGAAAGCTCAGCAGACTGTTCACTTTTTTTGATCCATTTGCACATGTAAAAATATCTATAGATGCATGTCCGGCTTCAGGATATGTATGTATCGCGATATGAGATTCACTGATTAACGCGATAGAGGT
>CAZVHL010000103.1:3355-5371 GCA_964626925.1 uncultured Nitrospiraceae bacterium | reverse complement strand
GATTTAGGGACATGGCTCTTGTTTGAATCTGTTTCCAGGGCTTATCAAATCAACACAAAATCTGATGGTTTTACGCCTGTGTTCGGGGACGAAGGTCTCTTTAATGACAGGGGTGAGGGGGACAATATGCTGAAAGCCGTGATAACGTTTATTTTAATAATTTGCAGTCTTGTTAATTTTGCGGCAACTTCTACTGCTTATTCAGACTCGCGTGAGGTTATATGGAAGGATATCAGCAATGGCATCAGAGGTGCGGATTTAAATGCTGTGGCCGTTAATTCTGATGACCCTGATATTTCTTACATAAGTTCTGACGATGCTGTATATAAATCTATTGATGGTGGAAAGCGATGGAAAGAGGTCATGTCATTAAGGGCTACAGACAATGGCATCAATACAATTTCCCTGGCTTCAGAAAGTTCTCAAATTATTTATGCAGGGACAAAAAATGGACTCTTCAGAAGCAATGACGGGGGATCGAACTGGAATAGAATATTTGCAGGAATAGGAAAGGAAAATTCAGTTCTGACAGTGACAACAAGCCCTGGTAATCCGGACATTATCTATATAGGAACAGAAGGCGGATTGTTTTCAACAGAAAACAATGGGAAGAGTTGGAGTAAGGGACGCATTCCCTCCAGCGCGGCTGTCCATTCCATAGCCATAGACTACTCAGATCAATCTGTCATTTACGCTTCCACAGATAATGGGCTTTATAAGAAAACGGATAAAATTAGCGGATGGGAAAAAGTTCTGGAATTAAAGTTCTACGACGAAGCCAGTGAATATTTAAATGACATAGAATTAACTGATATTAATGAAATAGGAAGTAAAAGCAGTATAAAAAGCGTGCTCATTGATCCTCTACATCCTGGTTTAGCATATGTTGCTACATCTAAAGGACTTTTTATGACAACGGATAGAGGTGATTCATGGACGAGAGCGAGTAATCTGGGACTCATAAGCCGCAATATTCGACATATAATTATTGAATCAGGATATGAGGACAGCATTTTCGCGGCAACTGACAGAGGAGTTTTCATCTATTCCAAATCGATCAACAGGTGGGAAGAACTCTATAGAGGTCTTGTTTCCCGGGACATAAGGTATCTTGATATTTCGGGTAATACTGTTAATGGTACATATACTCTCTGGGCAGCAACAGATGGAGGAGTATACAAATCAATTCCTGTAAAGTATAAACCAAAAGAAGACATTGTCCAGCATAGGTCGATTCAATATAATAAAATAGTGCAGGTAGAAGATGCGCTTGCGATGTTTTCTCACGAGCCGTCAATAGAGGAAATCAGGGAAGCCGCCATTATATATGCCGAGGTTCACCCCGAAAAGATAGAGAAGTGGCGGAAAGCTGCCTCCAAAAGGGCATGGCTACCTGATTTAAGGGTGGCGTATGATAGAAACAAGGACTGGCAGAGCAGCACATATTTTTATAGCACTTCATCCCAGAAATATACTAATGACGATATTACAAGTGGAAAAGACAATGGTTGGTCCGTGTCCCTTACCTGGGAACTCGGAGATATAGTCTGGAATAATGACCAGACATCCATAGATTCCCGGTCAAGGCTGATGGTGCAATTAAGAGATGACGTGCTCAATGAAGTTACCAGGTTATATTTTGAAAGAAGAAGACTACAGGTTGAAGCGCTTCTATCAGGGCCGCAGGATATTGCGGATAAGATAGAGAATGAACTCAGGCTGCAGGAACTTACTGCCAGCATAGATGCGATAACAGGGTCCTATATGTTGAAAAGGTTAAACCATGGGCCAGGTGTTATCGGCTGGTAGATTGGAACTTTCAGGAAGTTAGTCTATAGGTTCTGCTTCATCAATAAGCATTATAGGTATATCATCCTTTATGTGATAGAGCAGCTTGCAGTTATCACAGACAAGACCATTTTGAGATTCGTTTAACTTTATATCCCCCTTGCATTTTGGACATGCAAGAATATCGAGAAGCTCCTGTTTAACAGCCATGTTACCTCCTTTGCATAG
>CAZVHL010000103.1:1669-3255 GCA_964626925.1 uncultured Nitrospiraceae bacterium | reverse complement strand
ATTCAAGATATTTATGAATAATGTGGGTTAAACTTATTGTTTATGAAACAGGATGTAATTGACATAGCAAGTAACGCCCTGAACAGTCTTAATACTGAATGGGGAATCGACAATCTTCCGTATATTGAGATCGAGATCCCCAAAAATGAAAAGATGGGCGATTTTGCCATAACGGTTGCGATGCGACTGACCAAGCTTTTAAAAAGGCCTCCCAAAGAAATAGCAAAGGAAATTGTTGGAAAGATCAATGAGCAACACCCGGACTTTTTTGAAAAAATTGAGATAGCAGGGCCAGGGTTTATAAACTTAAGACTCAGGAAAGAGTATTTATATAATAATCTCGGGCAACTACTGAAAGAAGGAAGTTCTTCATTAAGGACTAATATAGGAAATGGCCGGAAAGTCCAGGTTGAATTTGTCAGCGCCAATCCCACAGGTCCGCTTCACATAGGGCATGGAAGAGGAGCTGCTGTAGGAAATGCACTATGCAATGTTTTAAAGGCGGCTGGATTCGACGTTCAAAAGGAATTTTATATTAATGATGCAGGTCTGCAGGTCATGCTTCTCGGACAGTCTGTGTTCGTACGTTATCAGCAGTTACTCGGGAATGAGCTGCCTTTTCCGGAAGACGGGTATAAAGGTGATTACATTAAATCTATTGCTGAAGATATCAGGAACAGCAGCGGTGATAAATATCTGAACAGTACGTTTAAAGAATGCGGAGAGTTTTTTACTGAGTACTCGTACAAGATGATGCTTACCAGTCTTGCGGCGGATCTTAAAGATTTTGGAGTGGTTTTTGACAACTGGCAGAGTGAGAAGGACCTGCACATAAAAGGCAGGGTCAGGGAAGCTCTTGATACACTTAGATCAAAGGGGCTTATATATGATAAAGATGGGGCGGTATGGTTCAGGTCATCTGATTTTACCGATGATAAAGACAGGGTCGTTAAAAAACAGAACGGGGAGTTTACTTATTTTGCTTCTGACATATGCTACCACAAAGATAAGCTCGATCGTGGGTTTGATACAATTATAGATATCTGGGGCGCTGACCATCACGGATATATCCCGAGAATAAGATCTGTGCTGGCGGCATTTGATTTATCGGAAGAAAAGTTCAGGGTAATATTAATTCAGATGGTTTCTTTGCTCAGACACGGAGCACCTGTCCAAATGTCAAAAAGGGCAGGGGCATTTGTTACTCTTCGAGAGGTTATGGATGAGGTGGGTGCTGACATAACTAAATTTATTTTTCTTACGAGAAGGGCTGACAGTCATCTTGATTTTGATCTTGATGTTGCGAAAGAACAGTCGTCAGAAAACCCTGTATTTTATGTGCAGTATGCATTTGCGAGAATTTCAAGTTTGTTTCGCCAGGCAAATGCAAGAGGGATCAAAAGCCAGGGGTTTGAACATAATGCAGCAAACTTTTCATTATTAAAAGAAAGCGAAGAAATCGCACTTATAAAAAAACTGCTTCAGTACCCTATGATCTTTGAAGGAGCAGCGCTGGCGCTTGAGCCGCACAGGATAACATATTATCTTCAGGAAATGGCCGGAGTGTTTCATGCATATTATTACAA
>CAZVHL010000103.1:0-1569 GCA_964626925.1 uncultured Nitrospiraceae bacterium | reverse complement strand
TACAGGGTGGTGTTTACCCTGACCTGCGAAAGCAGAGTGCTGAAGAAATAATTGAGATCGATTTTGACGGATATGCTCTCGGCGGGCTAAGTGTTGGTGAGCCAAAGGAGTTGATGTATGAGATGATAAACTGGACAGCGCCTTTGCTTCCGAATGACAGGCCACGGTACCTGATGGGTATCGGTGATCTTCTTGATGTACTTGAAGCTGTATCAGCAGGAATTGATATGTTTGATTGTGTAATGCCAACGAGAAATGCCCGTAACGGCACCCTCTTTACAAGTCAGGGCAGAATCAGCATTAAGCGAGAGGAATTCAAAAAAGATTCGGGACCACTGGATCCTGAATGCGGATGTTACACATGTCAAAACTATTCAAGGTCTTATTTAAGACATATGTTTATGAGCAGGGAAATTCTTTCGATGAGGTTGAATACAATGCATAACATATATTTTTATCTTGAATTTTTCAGGCGAATGCGTGAATCGATTAACAAAGGGGAATTTAAGAGTTTCAGGAATGAATTAACCCCCATACTTCAAAATAATTTTCATGAGATGTAGGGGTGGAGTTATTTTGCTTCCTTATTAGTCCACCCATTCCAGTTTTCTCACGAAATTTCTGTTTTCAATAAACCACCTCACTGTCTTTTCAATGCCCTTTTCCAGATGCATAGTTGGCTTCCATCCAAGCATTTTTTTAGCCTTGTCAATATGGGCCCATGTTGCGGTGACATCAGCAGGGTGGAGCTTAAATCTCTTGATCTTTGCCTTTTTGCCGAGATTTTTTTCAAGGAGTCCTATAACGTAATTCAGTTTGACAGGATGATCACCTCCTAGATTGAATATTTCAAAACCTGTTGGTTTGAGTGCCCTGATCGTGCCGTTAGCGATATCATCTATAAAGGTGAAATCCCTTGTCTGACTGCCATCGCCGTAAAGTGGAATAGGTTTGCCAAGATCCATGTTTCTTAAAAATTTGAATATACTCATATCAGGACGGCCTGCCGGACCGTAAACTGTAAAGTATCTGAGTATACTTATATCAATACCGTGCAAATAATGGTATGCATGGCATATGGCCTCGGCCCCTTTTTTCGTAGCAGAGTATGGTGCAAGGGGGGTATCGGTTTTGGAAGTTTCCTTGAAAGGCATATCAAGTGAAGCATAGAGACTTGATGTAGATGCCAGGATAAATTTCTTGACCCTGAAGTCTTTAGAGTATTCAAGAAGGTTCAATGTTCCTTTTGTATTTGTATCGAGGTAGACCCATGGATCTTCAACTGAGGCCCTTACTCCTGCTCTTGCCGCAAGATTAATAATCGCATCTACTTTATTTTCTGAAAAAACTTTCTTTAATTTCTTGTAATTACCGATATCAATTTTATAAAAGTTGAAGTTTGAGTATTCTTTTAATGACTTTAATCGCCATCTTTTTAATGAAGGATCATAATAATTATTAATGTTATCTATCCCTATGACTTTCTTGTTCATTTCGAGCAGCTGTTGGGCAACTTTCCATCCTATGAATCCGGCGCATCCGGTTACAACAATACTTTTTTGTTTAACT
>CAZVHL010000102.1:0-5425 GCA_964626925.1 uncultured Nitrospiraceae bacterium | reverse complement strand
CTTTACAGAGCGGAGTCACCGGTTGGAAAAATGAAGCAATACAATGAGCAGAATTAGTTGCTGTACAATAATATTGCTGACACTGTTTTTTGTCGGCTGCAGTGAGGATGTTCAGAGGACTGACATTCCAAAGGCAGCTAAAAGTAATGCCATAGACACGTCTGTCAGCATAAGCCCTGAAGAAGCTACGATACAAACAGTGATATCCCTTAAAGCTGGAAATACTCTAATCAGTGAAGGGGATATTCACTGGTATGTCAATGACATCAGGAATGAATCACAAAGCGGAGTTCGATTTATTCCTGACAAGTTAAGTAAGGGCGATTATATCAAAGCGGTTATTGCAAGAAAGAAAAAAGAATATCAATCCAATGTTATATCACTGAAAAACACTCCTCCTGTTATGGGTAATTCAAATATATTGCCGGAAAGGCCAAAAGTAAATTCCACTTTAACTGTTACTGTAAAAGCAACTGACGCTGATAATGACATAGTCGGTTATATATATAAATGGACTCTCAACGGTAGATTTGCAGGAGAGGAGAGCTTTCTGGAAGCTGAATTTAAAAGGGGTGACTTGATTACTCTTGATGTAACTCCTTTTGACCGAGATGATTCAGGAAAAGGGATAAGACTATCAACGAAGATCTATAATTCTGTGCCGGTACTTTCAGAAGCAGAGCCTTCGTTTGATGGCAAATATTATAAATACCAGATTAATGCAACTGACCCGGACAATGACATGCTGACTTATAAACTCAGGAAGGGGCCCGACGGTATGAATCTGGATTCCAATAATGGGCTGGTCACCTGGGAAGTTAAACCGGAAGATGAAGGCCGGCATGATATTGAAGTAAGCATAACTGATGACAATGGCGGCAAAATCATAATTCCCTTTACTACACGTATAAGTTTCTGAGCCGGGCTAAATTTCGCTCCTACTCATAATATGTAGCGGATGAAGTTTCATTTTCCCACACAGTGACCGAGGACACCTCACAGGGCTTTGAATCGATCTTTTTCTTTATTGAATCGAATATCCATTTCGCAATATTTTCAGAAGAAGGATTAATCTCGGTAAAAGGGAAAACATCATTCAAAAAAGAATGGTCAAGTGATGAAATGACTTCAGCTGAAATATCCTTCAATTCATGAAAGTCTATTACTATACCGATGTCATTTAAATTATCGGATGAGACCGTTATCTGGACTCTCCAGTTATGCCCATGCAGCATTTCGCATTTCCCCTTATATCCTCTTAGTTGATGTGCAGAGGAAAATTGCGATTCTATCATCAAATCGTACATAAACCCTCCAGATGCGTTATATAATTTTGAGAACTATCAGACACTAATATATATGCAGATTGATAAGAACTTACTGCTTGTCTTTAAATTTAAAAATCAACTCGCCCTCTTTCGTTAGTCCATAATCCCTGGCAAGTTCTTCAATAAGAGCAGTGTCTGACTTGAATGATTTTAACTGATTCTTTACATCTTCATTATGCTTTTTTGCCAGCATTGTTTCAGCAAGAAGATTGTTCCTTATTGATCTTAATTTAAAATATTCTAATAAACCATTTTTACCAATTACCAAGGTCACTGATAAATATATAAATACAAGTACTCCAAAGGTAAGGAGAATTAATTTCTTGAATTTTCGATCATCATGCACCTCTTTTCGTCGTCGATTTCTCATTCTCAATTATTTACAGTTACTATCTGGTAAATGATCAAACACTTTTTTGCCTCTGAACAAAGCCATTTCACCAAGCTCTTCTTCGATTCTGAGAAGTCTATTGTACTTTGCGACTCTATCAGACCTTGACAAAGACCCTGTCTTTATCTGTCCGGTATTCATGGCAACAGCCAGATCTGCTATAGTTGAATCTGCTGTTTCGCCTGACCTGTGGGAGACTACTGCCGAGTACCCTGCCCGTTTTGCCATTTCGATCGCTTCAAGCGTCTCTGTGAGAGTCCCGATCTGATTTAATTTAATAAGTATCGAATTACCGATGCCCCTTTTAATCCCCTTTGCAAATATTTCAGGATTTGTTACAAAAATATCGTCTCCAACAATCTGGACCCTGGCTCCCAACTTCCTGGTCATCGCTTCCCATCCCTTCCAGTCGTTTTCTGCAAGCCCGTCCTCGATCGAAATTACAGGATATTTATCAACAAGTTTGCTGTAATAATCTATTAAATAACTTGAAGCAACAGCTTTGCCTTCAAAGCGGTACTTGCCGTTCTTATACAGTTCTGATGAGGCAACATCAAGCGCCAGCAACAGATCCTTGCCTATTCTATAGCCAGCCTTTCTGATCGCCTGAATAATTAAAATAATGGCTTCTTCATTAGACTTAAGGTTAGGAGCAAAACCACCTTCATCACCAACGGATATATTGAGCCCCTTAGATTTGAGGATACCTTTAAGGCAGTGAAAAACCTCTGCCCCAATTCTTAAAGCATCCCTGAAGTTTGCAGCCCCTGCAGGCATTATCATGAATTCCTGAATATCGAGGTTGTTATCTGCATGCGCTCCTCCATTCAGGATATTCATCATCGGTACAGGAAGTTCTCTAGCACTAACTCCTCCAATATAACTGTAAAATGGCAATTCAGATTCGATTGCAGCAGCTCTTGCAACAGCAAGTGATACACCTAAAATTGCATTTGCACCCAATTTGCTTTTGTTTTTTGTGCCATCAAGTTTGATCATTACATTGTCAATGTAAGCCTGGTCAATGGCATCAAGCCCCAATATTTTAGGTGTTATCTTCTCATTAACATTTTTGACTGCCTTACGAACACCCTTCCCCATATATCTGCTATCATTATCCCTAAGTTCCAGCGCCTCCCGTTTTCCGGTGGAAGCACCAGATGGGACGGATGCTCTTCCTGTTACTCCTGTTTCAAGCAGGACATCTACTTCAACAGTAGGATTTCCCCTGCTGTCAAGAATTTCCCTTGCCATTACATCAATGATCTCACTCATTAATTACCTCCAGTCTTTCGATAGATGGATTTTGAAACAGCAATTTCTTTTCTTTAAAAGCAGCACCCACAAACGCCTTAAAAACAGGATGGGGTTTTAAAGGCCGGGACTTGAATTCAGGATGAAACTGACAGCCAAAAAACCATGGATGGTCCTTGATTTCAATAATCTCTACTAACTGCTTATCAGGGCTCATTCCGCTGATCACCAGTCCGTTTTTCTTCAAAATATCCATGTATTTATTGTTAAATTCATACCTGTGCCTGTGCCTCTCTGATATCTCATTGAGTTCATAAGTTTTAGAAGCGATTGTACCTTCCTCTATGACACACGGGTATTCTCCAAGCCGCATTGTACCACCTTTGTCTGAACTTAGATCTCTCCTCTGAATAACCTGATTCCTGAAGTCATACCATTCTTCTATTAAATAAATTACGGGATAAGAACAATCCTTTTCGAATTCAGTGCTGTTTGCATCTTCCATTTTACAGACATTACGAGCAAACTCAATAACGGCACACTGCATACCCAGGCAAATGCCCAGGAAAGGTATCTTCTTTTTCCTGGCAAATGTTACCGCTTCGATCTTGCCTTCGATTCCACGCTCGCCAAAACCGCCCGGAATTAAAATAGCGTCGACATCCGCAAGAAATTTTTCAGCGCCGGACTTTTCTATTTCCTCCGCCTCAATCCATTCGATATTAATTTTTACATTGTTAGCAATCCCACCGTGAAAAAGTGCTTCATTAAGACTTTTATAAGAATCTTTAAGGTCAACATATTTACCGACCATAGCAATTGTAACTTTATCTACCGGGTCCTTTGTTTTTCTTATTACATCAGCCCAGGCAGAAAGGTCAGGCGCCTTTGAGTTCAAAGAAAGTTTCTCTACCGCAAGACTGTCCATCCCCTCTTCATGTAAAGCAATAGGCACTTCATAAATAGACTCAACATCATTGGCAGAAATTACCGCGTCAATGTCGAGATTACAGTGAAGAGCGATCTTCTTCTTTATTGACTGTGTTAGTGGCTGATCTGTCCTGCATATCAGAAGATCAGGCTGAATACCTATCGCCCTCAACTCCCTAACGCTGTGCTGTGTCGGTTTGGACTTGAGTTCACCCGCAGTAGCTATAAAAGGGACGAGAGTGAGATGAACATAAAGAACATTTTCACGGCCAACATCATAACGAAACTGTCTTATAGCCTCAAGAAACGGTAAACTTTCTATATCTCCGATAGTACCGCCTATCTCTACAATGACCACATCAAAACCATTTGAAACTGCTTTGATAGCGTTTTTTATCTCATCAGTAATATGTGGTACAACCTGAACAGTCTCTCCAAGATAATCACCCCTTCTCTCCTTAAGAAGAACATTGTAGTAAATTCTACCTGTGGTGAAATTGTTCTTTTTTGACATTCGGGTAGACGTAAACCTTTCATAATGTCCAAGGTCCAGGTCTGTCTCGGCACCGTCATCCGTAACAAAGACCTCTCCATGCTGAAACGGGCTGAGTGTGCCCGGATCTACATTTATATAAGGGTCCAGTTTCTGTATAGTGACTTTCAGACCACGGGCCTCAAGCAGGGCCCCCATGGCTGAGGCAGCAATTCCTTTACCCAAAGAGGATACAACTCCACCGGTTACAAAAATATACTTTGACATTTTTCTGCCTTCCTTAAATCTTCAATAGTATCGATTCCAAAAGTATTATATTCTGTTTCTTTGATTTTTATTTTCATCCCGCAGTTGAGAGCTCTCAACTGTTCAAGTTTTTCGATTTCCTCGAGTTTGCATTTTGCCATTGATGAGAATTTCATTAAACTGTCCTTCCTGAATGCATAAATTCCAATATGCTTGAAAACTACAGTTTTTCCAGATTTGAATAATATGGAATTCAGATCACTCCATTCATCTCTGTAATACGGAATTGGAGACCTGGAAAAATAAAGCGCGTAATCCTGATCATCTGCAACAACCTTTACTGTATGCGGAGACAGAATATCGTCTTTATTCTCGATCTTTACTGCAAGAGAACTGATGGAAGCATTCATATCATCTCTCAATAACATGATCGTATCATCAACCATTTCAGGTCTGATAAAAGGTTCATCTCCCTGCACATTAATAATTATATCGCATTCCATATTTTTTGCGACTTCAGCTACCCTGTCAGTCCCGCAGGTATGAGATGTAGAGGTCATAACCGCATTTCCTCCAAAGCCGTTCACTGCATCAAATATCCTTTTATCATCAGTTGCAACATAGACTGAATCAACAAGCCTGGCAGCAGATACCTGTTCAAAAACACGCTGGATAATAGTTTTTCCTTTGAGGGCAGCAAGGAGTTTTCCGGGGAAACGGGTGGAGCCGTAACGAGCAGGAATTATGGCAACCACCTTATGCACGTATTACTTTACAATATTT
>CAZVHL010000101.1:3711-5458 GCA_964626925.1 uncultured Nitrospiraceae bacterium | reverse complement strand
GGTATTGCGTTAAAAATTTCTTCAAGGTCATAGAGTTCCGTAATCACTGTATATCCATCAATACCGAATTCATCGGCAATGCCGGGGTGAAGAATTCCTATCGACCCAATCCTCTTGCCGCCAAAGGTAATATAACAGGATTTTCCCGGATGCATATACGGTTCAGGAGCCGCAGTATCCTGATCATAAGCAATGTCCGGTATTTTAAGGGCAGAAAACATATTCTCAAAAACACCCTTGAGATCGTAGAATCCTTCATGCCTCGTTTTCCAGATAGAGGCGCCCTCTTCCTTATGGTAAACCGCCACTGCCTGGACTGTCTCATCCGGCAGCTTATTATCGTCTGATTTTAAAAAGACATTAGATACCTCAAACAGGCGAAGATCTTTTTCACCACGGTTCATGTTTGTGATTACATTATTTAATAATGCCGGTACAAGAGTGGTTCTCATTGCCGACTCTTCTTTTCTTAGAGGATTCTTTATATACACAAGGTTTCGTCTCCTGTCTTCATCAGGCAGGCCTAATTTATCGAGCACGTCTGGGTTGAGAAAACTAAAATTAATCGCCTCTGAAAAACCTGACTTCACCATTAAGTTCTTAATAGTTTTAATAAGATTGTGGACTTTTTGTTCAGGAGCAGCGCTCATATTCATCACAGGAAGGGTAGAAGGAATCCTGTCATATCCATAGAGCCTTGCAATTTCCTCAACAATATCCACGTCCATTTCAACATCATTTCTGAAGCTCGGTATCGTAACTTCCAGGGTATCCCCTGTCAATTTAGGTGCAAATCCCAGTTTGATTAATGTTTTATTGATAAATGATTCATCAATATCGACACCTATAAGTGAACCTATCTTATTAACAGATAGTGATATTTCCCTCAGCTTAACAGTTTCAGGATATACGTCTGTAAGCTCACTTATTTTACCACCGGCAATCTCTTCAATCAGCTGGGCCGCCCTGTCCAGTGCCGGAGTAACTGCTTCAATATCAACACCCCTTTCAAATCTGTAGGACGACTCTGTTGAAAGATTAAGAGATTTGGAAGTTCTTCTAACTGATGAAGGATTAAAATACGCACTTTCAAGAAGTACATTCACGGTTGATTCAGATACCTCGGTGTCCTTGCCTCCCATTATTCCTGCAATAGCAACAGGTTTTGTTGCATCCCATATAAGCAGCGTCTCCTCAGATACAGGTCGTTCCTCATTATCAAGTGTTGTAATCCTGCCCAGATCACCAGCCTGCTTTGCCACTATCTTCGGGCCATCAAGTTTGTCCAGATCAAAAGCATGCATTGGCTGCCCTGTTTCCAGTAAAACAAGGTTTGTAATATCAACAATGTTGGATGTTGACCTGATGCCGCAGGATTCAAGACGATTTTTCAGCCATTCAGGTGAGAGACCGGTCTTTACGCCCGATACAATCCTTGATGAATATCGACTGCACAGGGTTTTGTTTTCGATTTCTACTATAGGACCGGAACCCTTTTCATTATTAATTTTGACAGGAATGTCCTTAAACGGAACTTCAAGGATAGCCGAAATTTCACGGGCTAAACCCTTTATGCTCAGACAGTCTGGCCTGTTCGGCGTTACACCAATGTCAAAAATAACATCATCATTTAGAGTCTCGATTGCTTCAACTTCAAAACCGGCCATTGTCAATGAATGGGCCAATTCATCAGGAGGCAGATCAAATTCAACAAATTCTTTTAACCAGTTGATTGATGCTTTCATAT
>CAZVHL010000101.1:0-3611 GCA_964626925.1 uncultured Nitrospiraceae bacterium | reverse complement strand
TTCTTCTTAGAATTGTTCTAAAAATCTTTTGTCATTCTCAGGAAACAGTCTGATGTCATCAATTCCATATTTGAGCATAGCTACACGTTCAATCCCAAGTCCAAACGCAAAACCTGTATAAATATCAGGATCGTAACCTGCATTTTCATATACTTTGGGATTAATCATACCTGCACCAAGTATCTCTATCCATCCGGTTCCGCTGCAGACATTACAGCCCCTGCCCTTGCATATAACACAGGATATATCTATCTCTGCACTCGGCTCAGTAAAAGGGAAAAAGCTTGGTCTGAATCTGAGAGATGTGTCAGGTCCAAATACCCTGTGGATAAAAAGTTCCAGCACGCCTTTAAGGTCACTCATCCGGATATGCTGGTCCACCATAAACCCTTCAAGTTGATGGAACATCGGAATATGACTTACATCAGCATCACATCTGTAAACTTTACCTGGAGCTATTACTCGCAGAGGAGGAGCATTATTCTCCATAATACGGACCTGAACAGATGATGTGTGTGTTCTTAATACGACATCATCGTTTATGTAAAACGTGTCCTGCATATCCCTTGCAGGATGGTCCCTTGGCATGTTCAGTGCCTCAAAATTGTAAAAATCATGCTCAACCTCCGGGCCTTCTTCAACATGAAATCCCAGCGAAATGAATATGCTGATCAGTTCATCAAGTACCTGTGTAATTGGATGAAGGCGTCCAAATGGGGTAAAACAGCCTGGAAATGTGACATCGATCTGTTCTGTCTGGAGGGTATTGTTGAGTTCAGAAGTTTTGAAAGCCTTCTCTTTATCCTGAAGGAGATCTTCTATGTATTGTTTTGTTTCATTTAGAATGCGGCCACAGTCGCGTCTCTGGTCTTTTGGAATGGAACTCAGGGATTTGATTTTTAATGTAAGAAGCCCTTTCTTCCCTAAATATTTGACTTTTAACTGTTGAATATCCTGAACAGAACCGGCAGTTGCAGTATCTTGATGTGCTTCACTCTTTATGGATTCAAGCTCATTTATCATTCCCTTTTTTAACCATTTCAACAATGTTCGTAAAGGCCTTTGGGTCATGATATGCGAGGTCGGCAAGCGCCTTCCTGTTTAAACCTATGTCTATGCTTTTAAGCTTGTTCATAAATTGACTGTAAGTCATTCCAAGAGCCCTTACAGCAGCATTTATCCTGATTATCCACAGAGACCTGAACTCTCTCTTTTTGATTCTTCTGTCCCTGTATGCATGAAGCAGCGCCTTATCAACAGCCTGTGTTGCCACTTTGTATAGACGGCTTCTTGCACCAAAATATCCTTTAGCCCGCTTAAGGATTTTCTTCCGTCTTCTATTTGTTTTAAATCCGCCCCTTGCTCTAGGCATCTATGTTTACCTCCCAAATCTTCTTATGTTTAAAATAACCACTAATTATACAGTATATCTATATTTTTTTTAACTTGTTTATAACAGTCTGGTTAAAGATTATAATTATTGCAGGGAAAGTTGAAAGACAGCCTGTAATATGCTTATCAAAACTTCGCAGAATAACATTGATACTGCTTCCCTGTTTTAAATAATATTCGTACTCTCAATAAGGAAGCAGTTTATTGATGGCACCTTCGTTTGCCTTTGAAACCAGTCCACCTTTTCTCAGCTGTTTTGTCCTCTTTGACGATTTATGATTAAGAAGGTGGCTAGTATAAGCCTTGGCCCTCTTAAGTTTACCGGTGGCGGTTTTCTTAAACCTTTTTGCAGCACCTCTGTGTGTTTTCAGCTTCGGCATTACATTCTCCCTTATGCATAATTAAGCTCTTGAGTCATAACGAAACTATGAATTATAGCGGAATAATAGGATTGTTGGCAAGTATTATGCTTGATAAATGGATGATCAGCGCTCTATTTATTAGGCGCAAAGACCATAATCATACGATTACCTTCCATCCTGGCTAACTGCTCAACAGTGGCTATTTCTGATAATTCTTCAATAATACGATCAAAAATTGCCTTACCAATAGACTTATGCACTATTTCCCTGCCTCTGAACTGCATAGTTATTTTGACCTTGTCCCCATGAGCAAGAAATTTTTTCGTGTTTTTCAACTTGAACTGCAAGTCATGTTCATTGATTCTGGGTCTTACTTTAATTTCCTTAACAGTTATTGTCTTATGTTTTGTGGAGTGCTTCTTGCTCTGCTGATAACGGTACTTTCCATAATCCATTATCTTGCAAACTGGGGGTTGAGTGTTTGGAGAAACTTCTACAAGATCCAAATCTTTTTCGTTTGCTGTTTTTCTGGCAATATGAATATTAATGACACCAAGTTGTGTTCCGTCATCATCTACGACTCTTACCTCTTTTGCCCTAATCCAACGATTTATTCTCAGGTCCTTGCTTATAACTACCTCCTGTTAAAATTTATTTCTTTGAGAAATGATACCATTTCCTCAATCGTCATTTCTCCGATATTTTCTCCATCCCTCTTTCTAATATTAACGGTATTATTCGAGATTTCTTTATCGCCTATTATACACATATAGGGAGTCTTTGAAATAGTTGCCTTTCTTATTTTTTTACCCATCTTATCATTTCCGTAATCTATGTCAGCACGAAGGCCTTCTCTTATCATGGAATCAACTATTTTCCTGCCATACTCGATATGTCTTTCAGCAATGGTCAGAACTGATATTTGCGTCGGTGACAGCCATAAAGGAAAAGCGCCGGCATAGTGTTCAATCAGAATACCGAAGAATCTTTCGAGTGAACCCATTAATGCACGATGAATCATGATAGGCCTGCTGTCAAGGCTCTCTGAATTCCTGTAGGTTATATCCAATCTCTCCGGGATATTAAAATCAACCTGGATAGTGCTGCATTGCCACTGCCTTCCAAGTGAATCCCTTACCTTAATATCAATCTTCGGTCCGTAAAACACACCCTCACCCGGATCGATTTCATATTTGAGCGTCTTTTGCTTCAGTGCCAGTTCAAGTGCATCAGTAGCCTTTTGCCAGCCATCGTCAGTACCAACATATTTGTCCGGCCGGGTTGACAGGTAAATATCATACTCTGTAAACCCGAATGTCTCGAGAATAAAAAGGGTAAAGTCAAGCACTCTCAAGACTTCATCTTCGAGCTGATCTTCCATGCAGAATATATGGGCATCATCCTGAGTAAAGCCTCTCACTCTTAAAAGTCCATGAAGCACTCCGGAACGTTCATACCTGTAAACCGTACCAAGTTCCGCATACCTTAATGGCAAATCCCTGTAGCTTCTGAGCTGGCTTTTAAAAACAGAAACATGAAACGGACAGTTCATCGGTTTAATTTCGTACTCAAGCCCCTCTATCTCCATAGGCGAATACATGTTTTCCTTATAAAAATCGAGATGTCCTGTCTTCTTCCATAAATCAAGTTTTGCCATATGTGGAGTATAAAGAATCTGATAACCTGCTTTGTGGTGTTCATCAAGCCAGAAATTCTCTATGACCCTCCTGATAGCTGCACCCCTTGGATGCCACAGCACCAGCCCCGGCCCAATATCGTCATTCAGACTAAACAGGTCAAGCTCTTTCCCGAGCCGTCTGTGGTCTCTCTTTTTGACTTCTTCGAGAAATTCAAGAT
>CAZVHL010000100.1:0-5517 GCA_964626925.1 uncultured Nitrospiraceae bacterium | reverse complement strand
TATCCGGACTTGTTCCTCCTGTCTTTTGATGCGACAACCGATTGTGTCAGCGACATGAGACGGGAATTGAATTTGTCCGCTACTGTCATGAAACTTGCCATTAAATTTCCAGGAATGGATTTTCCCCTGGGCAGTTTAATTTTCAAAGGATCCACGAATCTGCCGTTAAACTTGATCCTGTAATCAAGATGAGGGCCTGTTGCAAGGCCTGTAGAACCCACATAACCGATGATATCTTCCTGTGACACCTTTTTCCCTTTACGCATTTTTTTAGGTATTCGGGAAAGGTGTCCATAGTATGTTTCATAGCCGCCGTTATGTTTAATTACTACCATTCTGCCATTCTGTCCTTTGTAGCCCGCAAACCGTATTGTTCCACTTCCTGCAGCCGAGACCGGTGTTCCGGCAGGCGCGGCATAGTCAACTCCTAAGTGTGGTCTGTAAACTCTTAATTTTGGATGTAACCGTCTTTTGCTGAAACGCGAACTTATATATTTAAATTTCAGTGGAGATTTCAGCAAAGCTTTTCTCAGCGATTTGCCTTTACCATCATAATAGTCTGTGTAGTCATTACTTTTAAACCTGTAAGCTGTATGAGTTTTTCCATTATTTATTATCTCGGCTGCAAGGATATCTCCATAACCCTTAAATGCCTCCCCGACCCACAATTCCTCGACAATGACTTTTACAGTATCACCGTTTCTTATATCCCTCGAAAAATCAATATCCCATGCGTAAATATCCGAAAGCTTTAGAGCAAGCCTGTAGTATTCCCTGTGAGTGTCAGGCATAGAATTCATCAAATTATCTTCAATTGTTATATGAAAGGAACCGATTTTTTTGTCAGTTATGAGATTGACCTTTTCAGCCTTGAATCCTTCGGACGCACGAACTATCGTCAGGTATGACATGTCATCGATTCCATACTGCATACTCTGTATATTGTTTTCTTTTTTGTCGAGTTCGAATAAATACACGTCTCCTACAGATATCTTTGAGAGGTTGAATAACTTCTTTGCGCTCTTATTGATCAGGGCAAGGTCAGTTTTATCAAGGTTGTGTTTGCCAAAAATTATTTCCAGAGATTCATTGGGTTTCACAACCCCGGCTATTCTGTAGTTAGGGTTTTCCGCATTAACAGGAGTTTCTTCTTGAGAATCCGGGGTTACAAAACTCAACAAAAGCAATATGAGTATCGGAAATGCTATAACACTGAACAATAATTTCTTCATTGTTATTTGCCAGCTTTTTTCCGGATCGTGCGCTTGGCAGTAGTCTTTTTTGCCACGCGTTTTTTTGCTTTCTTAACAGGCTTCTTTTTTAGTTTTGAGATCTGATCTTCCAGTTTGTTGATTTTCTTAATGGTGGATGTTACCGTCCTGTGTTTAAGCGGGCTTTTAGATTTTTTTACTATCTGGTCGTATACCTGTCCTCCCAGCTTGGCAAATTCATCCTGAACTTTCATATTCAGGCTGAAGACCTTGTATTTTTTCTTGCCCTCATCAGTAAGTTTTTCTATCTGCTTTGAAACAGTTGCTCCTCCGTCCTTGATTATAGCCAGGCCTTCGTCAACATTTTTTTTCATGTCCTTCTGGATCTTGTCCCAATTCATGTCTTTTTGTATTTTTTCCCAAAAACTCATTTCAAACCTCCTTTTTTATTGAATTGACAATCTGTGACTGTCAATTATTTATTATCATCTTCTACCGCGCTTCTTACCATATCAAGAATGCCCGGTAATGCAGACGTTACTCTGTCCCAGCTGGGAATCAAAGGGACGCCTAACGGGTCTTTCATTATTATCTCTGAAGCGGTCCTTATCCCTTCAGTGAATGTTTCCACAGCAAGACTTTCTTCATGCCTGTCAAATACCAGGCCGTTGACTGCCGCATCATCTCCATAACGTTTAAGCATATCCTGAGCTGTTCTTACATATGTTGCTATAAGTGTTTTGAAAAGCCCATCCGAAAATACAATGCCTTCAGATGACAGTGTCCTGAAGATAGACTTGGTTATGTCGATGCACATCTTTAAAAGTCCTTTAGATGGATCGTCCGGAGAAAGCGACTGGTGCTTATGTTCGTAGTTGTCTGCAATATCAACTTGACAGACTCTTCTGAAAGAACAGTTTCTGTATACTTCGGCCAGCACACCGACTTCGAGTCCCCAATCAGCCGGGATTCTGTTTACACTTGCAATATCGACATTCATAGAGAATTCTCCGGCCAGCGGATATCTGAAACTGTCGAGGAATTCCAGAAGAGGGAGGTGCCCATAGATTCTTTTCAGGGATCTAAGAAGAGGAGTGACTAGAAGTCTCGTAACTCTTCCGTGCATTCTGTCGGTTACACGGCTGTAATAACCCTTGCAGAATTCATATTCAAGATTCGGGTTAGCAATCGGGTAACAGAGTCTTGCCAGCATTTCGCGATTGTAAGTCAGGATATCGCAATCATGAAGCGATATCACCTTTATATTTCTCTGGGCAATGACGTAACCGTATGCCATCCATGCAGACTGTCCTTTCCCGGGTTCACCCAGTTGAAGTCCGATAGATTTGATTGTCTTGTAGACCTTTGTGATCCTTTTGCCGTTGTTCCAGATTATCTGTGTTGGCTGGGGGAGAACCGAGAAATATTTTTTGGCTTGATCAAACTCGGCTTCTGAGCAGGGACCAAGCGTGACTATAACCTGATTTAAATATTTAACGTTTTTAAGCTCATTGATGATGCCGCTGAGTGCTTTTCCCTGTAACTCTGAATAGAGGGAAGGAAGTATAAGTGCGATAGGCCGCTCTTGAGAATACCAGGACAACTCTGCTTCAATCTTTTCAAGATTGGATTCACCAAGTTTGTGAAATGTTGGTAAAATACCACCTTGATGAAAGTCAGCCATATTTTACCTTTCCGGTAAAACTAATATAAAATTATTAATTCTAATATGCTATCCGTGATATTTCTTTATTAATGATTATAACTTGCTATTATAAATACTTTATTAACACTGATATCAAATCAGAAATAAGTATAAATGGTAATTGATAAATGGTCAAGCAAGGAGCATGATGAAATTTAGTGAAATGGTTAAACAGATATTCAACCATGCAATTTGTGCTGTGGATCCGGCATTTTTGATGCGTGGTTATTCTGAGCAGATCAGGAGCTACCTTTCTGAGAGAGGTTTTAAACAATTGATGGTGATAGGTTTTGGCAAGGCATCTTATTATATGGCCAAAACTGTATGCGAAGAATTTGATGAGAAGATGATTGCCGGTGGTGCGGTCATTACAAAATATGGTCATACAGGGGCCAGAAGACATACTTCAGATATTAGATCGCAGAATACAGACTTGAAAGGGATTAGAGTTTTTGAGGCTGGACATCCTGTACCGGATAAAAACGGTATGGATGCAACCGGCGAAGTCATAAAGCTTTTAAAAAATAACGATGATAAGACGCTAGTGCTATGCCTTATATCGGGTGGGGGTTCGGCTCTTCTTGTAGCCCCGTATGAAGGGATTAGTCTCGATGATAAACAGATCATTACAGAACTGCTTTTACAAGCCGGAGCTGATATCACGGAACTGAATACGGTCAGGAAGCATATATCTCAGGTTAAAGGTGGCAGGCTTGCGCAGATCGCATTTCCCTCAGAGGTGATCAGTCTTATGATATCAGACGTTATAGGAGACAGGCTGGATGTAATTGCATCAGGGCCAACAGCGCCGGACAGTTCTTCATATAAAGATGCAATTGAAGTAATTAATAAATATGGAGTGATAAGAAAAGTTCCTGGAAATGTTATGAGTATATTGAGTAAAGGCAGAGAAGGCCTGATACCTGAGACACCTGCAGGTGATGATACGGTTTTTAAAAACATTCAAAATATAATTGTGGGGAGCAATAAGAAAGCGATTGAGGCTGCTGAATCTAAAGCAGGAGAACTGGGAATTGAGACAGATGTTTTGTCTTCTGAAATTACAGGTGAGGCAAGAGATGTTGGAAAATGGCTTGCTGAAAAGGCTAAAAAAGTTAAGGCAGCGAATCGTGATGGTGTCAAATGTTTAATTTCGGGCGGGGAGACAACGGTTAAAGTTAAAGGAAAAGGGCAGGGGGGCCGCAATACAGAACTTGCTCTGAGTTTTGCTTTAGAGATCGAAGGGACTGAGGGGATTACAATGCTTTCAGCAGGAACTGATGGCACGGATGGGCCGACTGATGCGGCTGGTGCCATTGTTGATGGACAAACTATTGTGAAAGCCAGGAATTCTGGCCTTAATCCGGATGAATGCCTTGATAATAATGATTCATATAAATTTTTTAAAGCAATTGATTCATTGCTGATAACAGGCCCGACCGGTACGAATGTAATGGATATGCAGATAATAGTGATTGGTTAAATACAAAAACTTTTTTTATACCTGTTTTGCCGGGAGAATAATATGGGCTAGTTGAACTAACTACGTTGGTAACATATCACCATGATATGTGTCCTGTTCCGAAGGATTGTCCTGCAGGGGTTTAGTCGATTGTTTACTGTAGTTTCTGAGTTTGAATCCATCAAGCAGTTGTTCTAACTGATGCACAAGGGCATTCATCTCATTTGTTGATTGTGAAGACTGCTTTGCACTTTCGGCTGTCTGCTGTGTTAAATTGGAGATCATCTCAACATTCGATGCTATTACGTCACCGGCAGAAGACTGTTCCTCTGCAGATGTAGCAACCTGCTGGACCATATCAGTAACGCTTTCTGATGATTTCATTATCTGCTTCAAAGAATTTCCAGCTTGCACCGACAGCTCTACGCCTGCTTCAACTTCGCGCGTTCCAGTGTGCATGGAAGTAACAGCATTTTGTGTGTCATTCTGAAAGCCCTTGATCATTTCACCAATTTCATTCGTTGCTGATGTTGTTCTTTCGGCAAGTTTTCTCACCTCATCAGCAACAACTGCAAACCCTCTGCCCTGTTCACCCGCTCTTGCCGCTTCTATTGCAGCATTTAGTGCCAGCAGGTTTGTTTGTCCAGCAATATCATTAATTACTTTAATGATCTCTCCGATCTGATCGGACCGGGTTCCTAACTCCTCTATGATTTGAGCAGATTCATTTACGGTCTTTGATATTCTTTCCATTCCGCTTACAGTTTTTGCTACTATATCGCCACCCTGGGTTGCAAGTTTTGTTGCCTCTTTCGATGATTCGGCAGCCTGGGATGTATTTTTCGCAACATCAACAAATGAAGCACTCAGTTCATCCATTGAAGATGCTGCCTCGGTTGTCCGGGTCGACTGTTCTTCTGAATTCTGTGAGATTTGTAATGACAGAGTTGAAAGCTTGGATGAATCATCAAGAATAGTATCTGTAAAATTCTTTACTGCTGTTATCATATCACTCAACTTTGTTGTTGCTGTATTAAAGTGTGATGCTACCTGTCCGAACTCATCTTTTTTTGTCTCATTCATTACAATGCTAAGATCGCCCTTGCTGTAACTCTGAGCAATCTTTATCAGATCATTCA
>CAZVHL010000099.1:1550-5529 GCA_964626925.1 uncultured Nitrospiraceae bacterium | reverse complement strand
TTTATATACCCTTTAGTTTCCTTATATGGAATATGTTCCACAAATTCTGTAATGTCATCCTTGTAGTATCTGTTCAGCCATTTTTTCAGATTATTCCCTCCAGCATTATATGCGATAATCGCGAACGGAATTTTTTCATATTCCTTTATAAGTCCGGCCAGATAATGCGCACCAAAAAATATATTAGTCTTTACATCATGCAGGTTTGATGAGTCCTTTATATGCGCCTTTATCTGATTATTGACCTGGTTGGCGGTGGCAGGCATTAACTGCATCAGACCAACTGCACCAGCCCATGACACCACCTCGGGATCATAGCGGCTCTCTTCCCTGATCAATGCCGCTATCAAATATTTATCCAGCCCCTCCGATTCAGCGGCATCCTCTATAATCTCATCATAAGCAAGCGGATATGAATATGGCAGGAATTCCGCCTCATCTCTCGGTTCAGCAAAATATATTACTTCCTTGTACTTTTCCAATTTCATTGCCATGTATCCAAGATAAAAAAGTTGATTATCGGTCTTTGCCCTTTTTAATGCATAAACGATTTCTTCAATCGCCTCATCTCTCATTCCCATAAACGCAAGTGCCTCAATTCTCCTGTACTTGTCTCCATCAGGCCGTGCCGGTTTTTCAAAATGTATCTTTTCAGCAACTGTTCCGGATGCTGATTGCAGTTTAATCAAATATCCATAATAGGTTCCGTCTGAAGGCAGACCGCTAAAAAAGTTTCTGCTCTCATTACACTCCTCATTATTTGAGTCAGATTCTATATCCTTACTCCTTACACACTCTTCAGTGATTTTCTCCCGGCTCCTTGCCTTCCAGTAAAGATACTTATAATATTGCCTGTCATCATCATAATCAGTAAGCTTTGAAAAATAATTTAGTGCATTTTTATAGTTGCCGGTCGAATAATTCATCCATCCAAGACCCCAAAGGGCATCCTCAGCGCTTTCTGGAAATCTTGACACCACTTTTTCATAACTTTTTGTCGCACCCGCCAGGTTGCCCTGTCTCCGCATCTCATCAGCTTCCATAAGATATAAGAGGGCAAGACGTTTGTTTCCCGGATACTTTTTCTCGAACGCATCCTTGACACTGTTAAACCCAAACCGATCATCTATTCTGTAAAAAGACCTGGCCCGCCAGTACATCCATTTAGGGGTCCGGGCAAATCCGAAACTCTCAGCAGATTCACTATACCGTTTCAAACGAAACCTGCTCATACCGATCGAAAACATTATCTTCGTTTTTTTATGGCGATCCACTAAATCACGTACTTCTTCATAAAGAGTTTCTGCCTTCTCATAATCATTATGCTTGAAAAGATTATCTGCTAATTGAAGAGTTTCCTCTGTAGTAAGAATATCGGCTTCCATAATCTTCAGTGCATCCAGCGCATCTTCAGACATGGGAACAGCACTGATATATATGTCTTTATAAACACTAATCGCTTTGTTAATATCTCCGAGGCTGTTAAGAAACGCAGCAAATGTTAATTTATATTCCCAGTCTTCAGGATATTTTCTTATATATTCGTAGAATGCTTCTTTTGCATCTTTGTCCCTGTTCATTACTAATAATAAATTTATTTCTGACTGCATGGCATATTGCATTAAATTGTTATTCCTGATCAGTTGAGAAGTTGCAACAGCCTCTTCATACATTCCTTTTGAAACATAAACATCGTGCAACAACTTTCGTGCATAATCTACGAGCAACGGATAAAGATCCTCAGAGCCCACAAGGTACTGCTCAGCTTTTTCATAAAGTCCCAGATCATTGTATAGACGGCCGAGCATAAAATAAGCCATCCCTCTCTGCTTAATTTCCTGGCCGCTGATCTCGAGCAAAATCGATTCTGCTCTGCAATGCAACCCTGCATTCATCAAACTGATCGCCTCTTTGATCCGGTCATCAACATTATCAATCAATTTATGCCCGATTGTCTCAGCCGGCAGATTAATTACCAGCTCTGAAGCATTACCAACCAGGGGAAAAAGACATCCAATAATCAAAGAGATGAGCAGATTAAATGCATCTTTTCTTAAAGCAAGGAGATATGACATAGGCATATATTATCCAAACAGTTCGAGACAAGCAACAACAATTTAATTGTGAGATGTTTTTCCGGACTACTGCAGAAGCCGTTTTTCTTATTCATAACATCGATTTGAGATTGAAAATTTATCAATGTCCAGATATTATAATAAACCGTGAGGGGAACATATCACACTATAATGCTTTTAATGCCATTTAAAGCGGCACATAAAATACTTAATCAGCTTCCGTTATTAATATTATCAATTCTGATAATTTTCATTGTGCCCCGCATTGCCGCAACCGCTGAACAGAATATCACCTCATCATGTCAGGAGTGCCATTTTGAGACGTATGAGAAGGCTATTTCCAGCCCCTACAGACATGAAGTAGTTAAGGATGACTGTGCAATCTGTCACATTATTAAAGGTGAAGATGTAGATAATGACAAAACAAGAAATAAAATATTCTCTATTACTTCAACCGAAAACCTGTTAAATCTTGGAGAATTCGTTGAAAGCAACAGGTACCGTATTAAAATTGTTGCAAGAGATTATGATGAAGGAAACTCTGAACCTATTTTTATTGATATTAATCCTGCCGAGCTTGAAAGCAGAAACTATCCGGCCATAAATGAAATATCCGGAGTAAAAGTTGACGAGATTAAGAAGGGGCCATTTTGCCAGGCATCTATTTCCTGGTTCACCGACACACCGGCAACATCAGAAATTGAATATGTATCGGAGGGAGGAGATAAAAACCGTTTTTCGATCGACGATATATATACCAGAAACCATAGACTTATACTTCCCAGGCTAAAGCACAATAGCACATATAATTTTGAGGCTGTATCAATAGATCTTAGTGGAAATGAAATGAGGTCGCAAACATTCACCCTCACAACAACCAAAGAGTTTTCGTATAAACTTAGGCCACCCGACAGTCCATCATCCTTTTCAAAAACAGATAATCTGCATGTATATAAAATCAACGACAGTGAAGAACTTTATATGAGGGCATATACTGACAGGCCCACACAATTAATTTTATCGATAACAGAGAGCAATCCGGGGGGGCAAGACAAGCATGGGAATGGACTGACTACTATAAAATTTTTGACTATTGACGTGTGCAGGCAATGTCATAATCAGAACGCATCTCACCCTGTCGGGATAAGACCAAAGGACGAAAAAGTTAAAATACCGCCTGATTTGCCGACCATACAAAACGGTATTTTAACGTGCGTGACATGTCATTTCGCCCATGGAGGCAAGCAAATATTTTTTGCCAGACTTGACTTTGAAAAGGAACTTTGCATCAAATGTCATACAGATGGTTATTACAAATAATATAAACTATCTACTAAAGGAAGGATAGAGGAACATCATGTATAAAAGAAAACGCATAAATTATTCTATTAAAACACAGATGCAGGTAAGGCTGTTTTTGAAAATGCTTTCTGTCTCATTAGTAGGGGTCGGGCTTATGGCAGCGATTTTTTATTTTTACAGTGACAGGGCTATAAACAACAGCTTCCAGCAGTTTCATGTACATGCTCAAAACTTCCTTGATCTGCTCATGCCGGCCATTATCTTATCCCTTTTGGCCGCAGTAATTCTGTCTGCTGTTATTGCACTCACACTGCCAATTAAATATGCCGGCCCTATGTACAGGATTGAGCGGGAGTTGAAATCAAAGGTTGGAGCAGGTGATCTGACGGTCAGATTTAAATTGAGGAAAGGTGACGAGGTTAAAGATCTTGCAGATGCCATTAACGACTGTCTGGAGAGCCTCGAGAAAAGAATAGTGAAATTAAAGAGTTCGGCAGAAGATCTTGACACAATTATAACGAATACGGATCATAAAGCGAATGAAGAAATCAGACAGCTTATAACTGAGATGAAAGAAGAACTTGGTAAATTTACGGTTAAAT
>CAZVHL010000099.1:0-1450 GCA_964626925.1 uncultured Nitrospiraceae bacterium | reverse complement strand
AAATGAAAAGTGGAGGCGACGACCGGATTCGAACCGGTGAATAAAGGTTTTGCAGACCTCCCCCTTAGCCACTTGGGTACGTCGCCATCTGAAATAGTTTTTTTATTAGTTACCAGTAACTTGTTGCCAATTCAGGTTAAAGTTTACCATATTATGCTTTCTGCTTGCCAATATTCGCTTTAATATATACAGTTGATAAAAAAGCAGTTCTTTGCGTTTTATTTTTTGCTTCAATTTTAATTTCAAGTATATTAATATAATGTCAGTATTCTTGTTCACATTAATATGAAAGTTAAACCTCAATGAATAAAAGAGCTTCTGAACGAGTGTTATCTAATATAAAAGTTAAATTTTCGTGCTGCCATATCGATTATGACGGAGTTGTGACAAATATATCGGAAAGTGGCATGTTCATCAGCACAAGCGGCATGAACTTCCCCTTTGAATCAAAGCTTGAAATACTAATGTCTACTGGCCACAGGGTACTGAAGATACCTGTTGAGGTAACCAGGATGATTAAGTCTGCCGATTTATACGACTGCATAGGGGTCAGACTAATCAACCCTTCCCAGGACTACATGGAGTTCGTCAGTAACCTTCATTCTTCCACCTAACCCACATTCTTTATAAATATTATGAATCAAAGCAAAGCATTCCATCAGATTAATTAATTTCGTATTCCAATAATTACTAAGTTGTATTATTTCCCCTGGATTTCGTACAATGAGTGCATCTTGCCGATTCTACAGGAGTTATATGTATAAAAGACAGATTTTTGAAAATGATTTATCTGAAATAAATAATCTTCACGAAGAACTCGTTATAGAGTTAATGGGGGAAATATTCAATAAAGATGAGACTATTTGCAGATGTCAACTCTGCGTTGAAGATATTTATGCACTTTCTCTTAATGCTCTCAAGCCTTTGTACGTACAAAGCACATTTAAAGAAAGAACGTTCGAGGATTATGATTTAACCGGCATACTCGACAGGAAAAAAGTCAGGGCCGTCATTCGTAATGCAGCCAGCAAAGTTGGTAAAAAACCCCATCATTCGTAGTTTTATTATCTGCCCCCTTTCTTCCTGAATATAAAACCGTATGCTAAGATAGAACGATTCCAATATACCCCACACTTCATATTCAAATGGGACTAAATGCATGACTAATGACAGAAGAGAGTTCAAAAGGTTCGAGACCCTTCTCATAGTAGATATCCAACCGCACTCAGAACCTTCCAGCTTTTTTTTCGGTATAACAAAAAATCTATCGTTTGAGGGGTTTATTTTTGAGTCACAAAATTTCAATCTCAAGCCAGGGGACATCCTGGAATTTAAATTGAGGCACCCCAAGAAAGATTTATCTCTTACTGCAGTTGGAGAAATGATTTGGGGGAAAGAGACTAAGTACGAATATTTGGCTGGAGTCAAGTTCCGCAGAATGAACGAGGAG
>CAZVHL010000098.1:4084-5539 GCA_964626925.1 uncultured Nitrospiraceae bacterium | reverse complement strand
ACCACATTAAACTTCCTGACCCTCAGTTCGACTCCCAACTTTTTTGCAACTTCTTCACATTTATTGATTCTTACCTGAGGGATTTCAACAACCGTAAGTTTCACTTCCGGGATAACTTTTTTTGCCTCTTTAGTGAAATCAATCATCCCATTGAACGCCCCTTTAATAGTAGGCTTGCAGATTTTATCATATTTTCTGCTGGTCTCCGCATCAAGGCTGATCGAAAGTGAATCAACAATCCCTTTCAACTCCGGAACAATGTTCCTGCCATGTATGAGATTGCCATGACCATTAGTATTAATCCTGACTCTACCCCCCTGCTGCTTGACCCATTTGGCCACCTTTTTCACGATATCAAGTCGTAACAGAGGTTCGCCAATGCCACAGAACACAATTTCTTTATATGCTTCAGGGTTTTTTATCGACTTGATAATCTGTAAAGCTGTCGGCTCTTTCTCGAGACGCAGATTATGGCCCTTTACATAATTTGTTCGAAACCTTACACAAAAACTGCACCTGTTCGTACATTTATTAGTGATATTAAGATAAAGAGAATTTCTTATTTTGTATGCAATTTCACCTTGTGCAGGAACTTTCCCGATCTTAAACAGTCTCATTGCGTTATGTGTTGTGATTCTTGCCAAATCAGAAACACTGATCCCTCTTATCTCTGCTACCGCTTCAGCGGTATGCCTGATGAAAGACGGTTCATTCCGTTTCCCTCTCATCGGAACAGGACTGAGATAAGGTGCATCTGTTTCAATGAGAAGGAACTCGTCCGGTATAAATTTCGTGATTTCCCTCAGAGCGTTTGCATTTTTGAATGTAACCGGACCTGCAATCGAAATGTACATACCCATTGCCATGGCATCCATAGCCATCTCCTGATCCCCCGAAAAACAGTGGAGAACTCCCGGCGTGTCGATAATTTCTTCCTTGAGCACACGCAAAGTATCCTTTTTAGCCTCTCTGCTGTGAACTATGATAGGAAGGTCTAATTCTTTGGCCAGGGATATCTGCCGACTGAACGCATCGATCTGAACCCCTTTTGGAGAATGCAGGTAATGGTAATCAAGTCCGATCTCACCAATCGCAACGACCTTCCCTCCCTGTGCCCAGTTTTTCAACTCGCTATACAACGTGTCATCAACTGTCTTTGCATCATGGGGATGAATACCAACAGCTGAGTAGACATCAGGGTATTGAGCTGATAATTCAAGGCCTTTGATATTGCTGTTCCTGTCGGAACCTGCATTAATTACATACCTGACATCTGCTTTTGATGCTCTTTCCAGAACATCATTCCTGTCACTGTCAAAGTCATCCATTTCAAGGTGACAGTGAGTATCTATAAAAACATGCTTCAATGAGCTATTATCTCCGGTAAAATCATTTGGTTATGACGTGGCAAATCAACAAGAAAAATGACATGATAGATTGGAAAACAGGAAGCAT
>CAZVHL010000098.1:0-3984 GCA_964626925.1 uncultured Nitrospiraceae bacterium | reverse complement strand
CTCAAAGACCGCATGGCTCAGCTCATCAGAGGGTACAAAAAATAAGATTGCATAACCCGATTTCCTGATATTTCCCCGTAAACATTATGAAAAGTAATTTAATTAAAAAAGGATTAGAGAGACTACCACACAGGGCATTACTTTATGCCACAGGCATTCCCCGTTCCGAAATGAGCAAGCCTTTTATAGGTGTTGCTACAAGTTTTACGGATATCATACCCGGACATGCAGGGATGCGTGATCTTGAAAGATTTATTGAAAAAGGGGTCCATACCGGCGGAGGGTACCCATTCTTTTTCGGAATCCCCGGTATCTGTGACGGAATCGCTATGGGGCACAGGGGAATGCATTACAGCCTTCCTTCAAGAGAGCTAATAGCTGATATGATCGAAACTATTGCTGAAGCCCATCAACTGGATGGTCTTGTTCTGCTGACAAATTGCGACAAAATCACCCCCGGAATGCTGATGGCGGCCGCACGGATTAATGTGCCTTCCATTGTTGTGACAGCCGGACCTATGATGTCAGGACGGTTAAGAGGGAAACGACTGTCACTGGTTAATGACACATTTGAGGCTATAGGGAAATATAAGGCTGGGAAATTAAGTGATTCCGATATATCCGAGCTCGAGATCTGCGCCTGTCCCGGACCCGGTTCCTGTCAGGGAATGTATACCGCCAACACAATGGCATGCGTAACCGAATCACTTGGCATGAGCCTTCCCGGCTGTGCAACCGCCCTCGCTGTTTCTTCGAAAAAACGGAGGATAGCTTTCGAGAGTGGACAAAGAATTACTGCGCTCGTGAAAAAAAATATTACCCCGAGAAAAATCATGACACTAAAGGCATTTGAAAATGCCATAAGGATAGACATGGCACTCGGAGGTTCTACTAACACTGTTTTACATATACCCGCAATAGCACATGAATCCGGTATATCGCTTCCTCTCGACCTGTTCAACGATATAAGCAAAAAAACACCGCATATTGCTGACATGCTGCCGGGTGGGTCATATTACCTTGAAGATCTGGAATATGCAGGTGGTATACCAGCTGTGCTAAAACGGTTCAGATCTGTATTGAACAACGTTAATACCGTGTCAGGAGAAAAGATCCATGCTATTGCAGACAGATCTGAAATTACGGACCCTGAAGTCATCAGACCTCTTAACAGGGCCCATAGAAAAGAAGGAGGCATCGCTGTATTAAAAGGCTCTCTTGCTCCTGACGGAGCTGTTGTAAAACAGACTGCAGTGGGGAAAAAGATGATGAAGTTCAAAGGACGCGCAAGATTATTCAATTCTGAAGAGAGCGCGATGAAGGCAATTCTTGCAAAAAAAGTAAGAGCCGGAGATGTAGTTGTTATAAGATATGAAGGCCCTAAAGGAGGCCCCGGCATGAGGGAAATGCTGGGCCCGACATCAGCTATTGCCGGCATGGGATTGAATGAGTCTGTGGCACTGATCACGGATGGTCGTTTCTCCGGCGGCACCCGTGGACCATGCATAGGTCATGTATCACCTGAGGCTATGGAAGGTGGCCCTATCGCTATTGTTAAAGAAGGTGATATGATCAGCATAGACATCCCAAAAAGAAAACTCGATCTACTCGTAAGCAAAGATGTCATAATCGAAAGACAGAAAAAACACAGGGCATTAAAACCTAAAATCAGGGAAGGCTGGCTTGCCAGATACGCGGCGCATGTGACATCGGCGAGCACCGGCGCTATAATGAAATCTTAAATGGATAGTCAAGCTTATTATAATATGGAGAAATTATGAAAAAGAGCGGTGCTGAAATCTTGATCGAATGTCTGAAAAAAGAAGGTGTAAAACATGTCTTCGGTTATCCGGGGGGTGTTGTACTAAACATATTCGACGTTCTTTATGATGAAAAAGCCTTAGAGCTTATACTTACACGGCACGAACAAGGGGCAATTCATGCAGCAGACGGCTATGCAAGGGTAAGCGGAAAAGTAGGCGTTGCCATCGTTACATCGGGCCCGGGTGCTACAAACACAGTAACCGGTATTGCAACCGCAGCTATGGACTCAATCCCGCTCGTTGTTTTTTCAGGCCAGGTTCCTACGATGCTGATAGGTAACGATGCATTTCAGGAAGCTGATATTGTAGGCATAACCAGACCATGCACAAAGCACAATTTCCTTGTAAATGATGTAAAGGACCTTGCCAAAACCATACGGGAAGCATTTCATATAGCCTCCACCGGACGGCCAGGACCTGTTTTAATAGACCTGCCAAAGGATGTAACTGCAGGCATGACCGAATTTAACTGGCCAAAGCAGGTCCAGATCAGAAGCTATAACCCTACGTATCATGGAAACAAATGGATGACAAAGCAGGCTGCCCAAATGATATTAAAATCAAAAAAACCGGTTATCATGGCGGGTGGCGGCGCGATAATATCTGGAGCTGCAAAAGAAGTAAAAGAGCTCGCAGAATTAGCAAAGATTCCTGTAACGATGACCCTTATGGGGCTTGGCAGTTTCCCCGGTTCCCACAAACTTTCGATGGGGATGCTCGGAATGCATGGCACTTACTACGCCAATAAAGCCGTACAGAACGCAGATCTTTTGATTGGTATAGGCGTAAGATTTGATGACAGAGTTACCGGGAGAACCGCGGATTTTGCACCACATGCCAAGATAATGCAGATTGATATTGACCCCACATCCATAAGGAAAAATGTGCGGGTTGATCTGCCTGTTGTTGGAGATGTAAAAAATGTCCTGAAGGATACATTGAAAATCCTGAAAGAACAAAAGGGTCAGTGGGGTGCGGTCAGGACCTCATGGTTAAAGCAGATAGATAAATGGAAAAAAGAAAGACCCCTTTCATACAGAACAGAAAAAAATGTTATCAAACCGGAGTTCGTCGTAGAGCAGATTTATGAAATCACGAAAGGCAATGCCATAATCTGCACCGAGGTTGGACAGAACCAGATGTGGGCTGCTCAATTTTATAAATATGACAAGCCCAGAAAATGGCTTTCCTCAGGCGGACTCGGCACTATGGGTTATGGCTTTCCTGCAGCGATCGGCGCTCAGATTGCATGCCCTGACCAGCTGGTTTTTGATATAGCAGGTGATGGAAGCATCCAGATGAATATTCAGGAACTGGCAACAGCCGTAATTAATAAACTGCCGGTCAAGGTAGCGATTCTGAATAACGGGGTGCTCGGTATGGTAAGACAGTGGCAGGAACTGTTTTTTAAAGAGCGCTATTCACACGTCCATCTTGATACTGATACTGTTCCCGACTTTGTCAAGGTAGCTGAAGCATACGGCGCGGTTGGTCTGAGAGCTACAAAACCCAGTGAAGTAATGCCGGTACTCAAGGAAGCTTTAAAGATCAAGAAACAGCCGGTATTCATGGACTTTGTTGTTGACTGGAAAGAAAAGGTTTTTCCAATGGTGCCTGCCGGAGCGGCAATTGATGAGATGATTTTTGATGAAGATATAAAAAAACCTGAAAAGAAACTAAAAGTAGTCAAATAAGTTTTCGAAACACTAAAAACTGATTCAAGGAGAATTATGAGGCATACAATTTCAGTTCTTGTTGAAAACAAATTCGGAGTTCTTTCAAGAGTCTCAGGCCTTTTTAGTGGACGGGGTTTTAACATCGAAAGCCTGTCGGTCGGTGAAACTATAGACCCTGCAATATCCACCATGACCATAGTCACGACCGGAGATGACCAGATAGTTGAGCAGATCACTAAACAGCTCAACAAGCTTATCGATGTTATAAAGGTGGTGGATCTTTTGGATATAGACCATGTTGAGCGGGAAATGGTCCTTATCAAGGTCTCACCGCGAAAGGAAGACAAGTCCGAGGTTCTGAAGCTGGCAGAAATATTCAGAGGTAGAATAGTCGACTCAGGCGCGGTTACATTCACTGTTGAGATAACAGGCAGCGAAAGAAAAATCGCCGCATTTATAGAGCTTATCAGGCCTTATGGAATAAA
>CAZVHL010000097.1:0-5590 GCA_964626925.1 uncultured Nitrospiraceae bacterium | reverse complement strand
TAAAAACGCCTTAAAAAGAAAGGGCATTTAATTTGCCATGTTCCCAGTGTCACCTGGAAAAGAAAAGATGTTGAAGGAAAAACTGGCTAGTCTCGGTATTTACGAGAAAGATATGAAGGAGACATTTGTGCGTTCACGGGGACATGGAGGGCAAAATGTTAATAAAACCTCTACATGTGTCCATCTTAAACACATTCCTTCTGGTACCGAAGTCAAATGCCAGAAAACCCGCTCTCAGGGAATGAACCGTTATTATGCAAGAGTTCTTCTTTATGAAAAGATCGAGCATGCTGAAAAAGGCAGACAAAGCGAAGAGGAGCAGAGAATAGCAAAAATTCGCAGGCAGAAGCGAAAACGATCAAAACGGGCCAAAGAAAAACTTCTAGAAGATAAACGTATCCATTCGATGAAAAAAGCTGGCAGGGCATCTATAATTGATATTGAAGATTAACGAAGCTCGCTATACAATTCAGAGAATTATATTTGCATCTTTCGTATTGTTTGAAGTACATTATTAATTCCTCATTACTTATAATAATTTAATAAATTCTCCATGAACTATTATTGAGAATTAATTTTTATTGAAAACCCTCTCCACCACTGGAGAGAACAACAGAATGTTTATTGATTATCAGGAGGCATATGGCGCAGAGAAAAATCGCTTTTGAACCAGCAAAAAGGGTAGAGAAGCTTCCTCCCTATTTGTTTGCAACTATAGACAGGATGAAAGAAAAGGCGATAGCAAGAGGCATTGACCTTATAGATATGAGTATCGGGGACCCTGACACACCAACTCCGGGTCATATAGTGGAAGCCATGAGAAAAGCGGTAAAAACTCCTGCTAACCATCAATACCCTTCTTATGCTGGGATGCCCTCTTTCAGAAAAGCTGCGGCTGACTGGTACAAAAAAAGATTTAACGTTAAACTGGATCCAAAATCGGAACTGCTTTCTCTCATCGGGTCAAAAGAAGGTATCGGACATATACCTCTTGCGTTTATTAATCCAGGAGATTATGTGCTTGTACCTTCTCCAGGTTATCCTGTTTATCCTGTTGCCGCGCTTTTTGCAGGGGGAAGAAGTTATGAGATGCCGCTTCTTGAAAAGAACAACTATCTTCCTGACCTGAAAAAAATCCCCGGGTCGATCTTGAAAAAAGCAAAGCTTATGTTTGTAAACTATCCGAATAACCCGACCGCTGCCTGTGCAGACAAAACATTTTTTAAGGATCTGATTGAGTTTGCCGCAAAGCATGGCATTATCATCTGCCATGACGCAGCATATTCAGAAATGTATTTTGGCAATGAAAGGCCTTTGAGTTTTCTTCAGATCCCGGGCGCAAAAAACGTAGGGATAGAGTTCCATTCCCTTTCAAAGACTTACAACATGACCGGCTGGAGAATCGGTTTTGCTGCAGGAAACAGGAAGGTGATCGCCGGACTCGGTAAAATCAAGACAAATATTGATTCAGGAATATTTCAGGTAATTCAGGAGGCGGGAATAGTAGCACTGCAGACTAAAGATTCCGAGCTCAAAAAGACAAGAAAGATGTATCAGGAAAGAAGGGATATTTTATATAACGGTTTAACGAAACTTGGCATTGCAGCAAACAGGCCCAAAGCAACATTTTACCTGTGGGTGAAATGCCCCATAGGATTTTCATCTATGGATTTCACGTCTCACCTCTTGAATAAAGCAGGTATCCTGACAACTCCCGGAAACGGTTTCGGGGCACCCGGCGAGGGATATATAAGATTCGCCCTTACCGTTCCGGCCAAAAGAATGAAAGAAGCGGTCGAGAGGATCGGGAGAGTTTTGTAGGGAAACAATATTTATTGTTTTTAGTTTGCAGCTCCGGCCTTTTTCAGCAAATCAACTACTTCCTTAAACCCTCTTTTTTCTGCATCCATCAGAGCGGTTAAGCCATTGGAGTCTTTTACATTCAGGTCAGCGCCACCTGCGATCAACAGTTTAACCACTTCTATATGTCCCTGATCTGAAGCATCCATTAGCGCTGTCTGCATTTTAGAGTTCTTTGCATTTATATCTGCACCCCTGGCAAGCAATAACTTTACTACTTCCTCATGCCCCTCATATGATGCATCCATTAAGGGAGTGCCTCCAAGCGTATCGCTTGCCTTAATGTCCGCACCTCTCGAAAGCAGAATTTTTACAATATCAGCTTTGCCTTTAAATGACGCATCCATCAATGCAGTTCCATCAAGAGCATCTTTTGCGTTTAGATCCGCTCCAGCATCTAATAAATTTTTCACTATCAAGGGAACGCCGCCAAAGGCAGCAGCCATTAGGGGTGTCTGACCTTTTACTGTTTTTGCATTCACATCAGCTCCCTTTTCTAACAGCAAGCTGGCTATCTTTGTATATCCTTTAAATGATGCATTCATTAAAGGCGTTTTTCCGTAACTGTCCTTGGCATCCACGGTAGCACCATCAGACAATAGCCTACTCACAACATCAATCTCGCCTGTCCATGAGGCCTGCAGAATTTGTCTGTTCATATCCTGAGAGAATGCAACAGAACTGAATAAAACAGTGGATAGGCAAGCAGAAACCACAAACAATAAATACCTTTTAAAACAACTCATCATTAACTCCTTTCTTTTACTGCCAAACAATAAAATTGCCTTTTATTTAAATTCAGGATTGGATCGAATATAATAAAAACAGATTATATCACCTGTGATAAAAAAAATCCTTATAGCAATTAATGAATGATGGAGACTGACAATCAAATAACCATGACAACTCCATTAGTTATAGCCAATCGGAACTAAATAATAAAGCCATTTTTTAACATCTTAAATTTATTTCTCTATGAAGAAATATTATGTCTGAAGCTTATATCGGAATAGGCTCAAATCTCGGCAATCGAAAACAAAATTGCGAAAAAGCGATCAGTCTTTTGACAGAAAATCGCATTACTGTACTTAAACGATCAACTATGCTCGAAACTGAACCATGGGGAATTAAAGACCAGCCAAAATTTATAAACATGGCGATTAAGATTGATACAGTCCTTAAGCCGGAAGATTTATTGAACCTGCTGAAAGAAATCGAATCTGCTGTTGGACGTACGAAAACATTTCGCTGGGGTCCAAGAATTATCGACCTCGATATCCTGCTATATGATAACTTGATCATTAATACGAATAATGTGCAGATACCTCACCCTGGAATAAAAGATAGGGATTTCGTTCTAAGACCGCTAGCAGAGATAGCGCCGGGCAAAATCCACCCGGTTTCCAAGAAAAGCATAAAAGAACTCCTAAATGAATTCCTCAAACAACCTTGATACTTATATAAAAACAATCTTATTTCCCATCTACAATTTTTCCAAAGTTCTCAAGAATACGCAATCCAAGTGCCTGGCTTTTCTCAGGGTGAAATTGCACCGCAAATATATTATCCTTCCAGACTGATGACGTAAATTCTATACCATAGTCAGTTGTTGTTAAATTTAACGAACTGTCTTCCGGTGCAACATAATAGGAGTGGACAAAATAAAAATAGCTTTTATCAGGTATGCCGGCAAGTAATGGGTTATCTTTTTTTATATTAATCTCGTTCCAACCCATTTGTGGAATTTTAAGATCACCGTTTTTAAAGCGAACGACTTTTCCGGTGAATATATCAAGCCCGCTACATTTGCCAAATTCTTCAGATTCACTAAACAGAACCTGAAGCCCAAGGCATATACCAAGGTACGGTTTCCCTTTTTTGATAATATTAACAAGGGGATCAACAAGATTCAGGTCGGTCAACTCCCGCATGCAGTCTCTGAATGCGCCAACACCCGGCAAGACCACCCCATCGGCATTTTCAACATCATCAGGTCTGTTAGTGACACGGACATCTGCACCAACTTTCAGAAATCCCTTCTCAACACTTCTGAGATTTCCCATTCCATAATCAATAATCGCTATCATAGAGATATATTATGTGTTTTCCGGAAATTTATTCAACAGATCGCGAGCATTTATCTTATCAAACTTGCTAAAGATCATAATTATACGTTATATTTTGAACCTAAAAAAATATTTCGATGTTAGGCAGTAACGATGGATCTAATCCCTAAACAGATATTCTTTACAAAAGGCACAGGAGTTCATAAAGACAAACTGGCCTCTTTTGAGTTAGCCTTGCGTAAAGCCGGCATCGAGAAATGCAATCTCGTGTATGTATCGAGTATTTTCCCTCCTAAATGCAAAATCATCCCGGTAGATAAAGGTCTTAAGTTAATCAAACCAGGGCAGATAACTTACTGCGTGATGGCAAGAAATGAAACGAATGAGCCAAACAGGCTTATCTCTTCTGCTGTTGGACTGGCAGTTCCCAAGGACAGGAAAAATTACGGATACATTTCAGAACATCATTCATATGGAGAAACAGCGAAAAAAGCCGGTGATTATGCGGAAGATCTGGCCGCTACAATGCTTGCCACAACACTCGGTCTGCCGTTTGATCCGGATCTTGCATGGGATGCCAGGAAGCAGGTTTATTATGCAAGCAAATATATATTCAAATCTACCAATATATGCCAGTCTGCTGAAGGCAATAAACACGGTAAATGGACAACAGTGATCGCTGCTGCAGTGATGCTGCTTGAACCTTAACACAGTAATCATTGACCAGATAGAATGTCTGATCCCCGGCCACCGATTCCCAAAAACTCCAAAAAGATTCCAGACAATTTCGGTGGTCTACCCTCAAGGGTTTCCGGTTACCACAATTCCGCTATAACTGTTTTACCTGTAGCCTTTGACATAACAAGCTCATGGATAAAAGGTTCTGCAAAAGGTCCACGTGCAATAATTGAAGCTTCGAAGCATATGGAGCTTTATGATATTGAAACCAGCTCAGAAGTTTATCTTAACGGTATCCATACTGTGAAAGAACTACATGCCCGCACCTCCAGCAAAATGATAAATGCTGTCCACTCAAATGTTGATAAATACCTGACTGATAATAAACTCGTAGTGGTTTTAGGTGGCGAGCACACAGTATCACTTGGTTCTATCAAGGCACATCTGTCTCATTTCAGCAACATGAGCATTCTGCATCTTGATGCTCATGCTGATATGCGCAATGCATATGAGGGCAATAAATTCAGTCATGCATGCGTAATGGCAAGAGCCAGAGAAATTACAGATAACATCGTCTCTGTTGGCATCAGGAGCATCGACTCATCCGAACTAAAAAATATAAACAAGAAAAATATCTTTTATGCCATGAATATCCTCAAATCCAAAAACTGGATTCAGCAGGTCATCAGAAAACTCTCCAGGAATGTTTATATAACTATAGATGTTGATGTTTTTGATCCTTCTATAATGCCTTCTACAGGCACCCCTGAACCCGGTGGGCTGGGCTGGTATGATGTTATTGACCTTCTGGAAACTGTTTCTGAGAGTAGAAATATAACCGGATTTGATCTTGTTGAACTCTGTCCTTCAGAAAACAGGGCACCTGACTTCCTTGTCGCAAAGCTGATTTATAAAATATTGAGTCTTAAATTTCAAAACTGTAAGAAAAAGTAACCTTCCCTGTTACCGACTCCCTGTCTTTATGC
>CAZVHL010000096.1:0-5601 GCA_964626925.1 uncultured Nitrospiraceae bacterium | reverse complement strand
AGAAATATTTAAAAAGTTAAGGCTGACATCAATATTAATAAATATGAACAGATTGAAAAGGGAGGAACTAAAGAACTAATCTGTGATTCTTTTTTTATCGATCCCGTATTTTTTGAGTTTATGTCTGAATGACCTGAAGGTTAGTTTCAAAAGCTTCGCGGCTTCTGTTTTAACGCCGTTTGTTTCTTCAAGGGCTTTAAGCAGGTAAGCCTTTTCAGTGTCTTCCATAAGTTTATCAAAATCAATGCCGCCTGATACAGGAACCGTTTCTGTGTCTGTATTGGATCGTATTTCTTCAGGAAGAGATGCAACCCCAATAACATCTTCATTGCTTAACAGGAGAACTCTCTCAATTATATTTTCAAGTTCCCTGATATTACCTTTCCAGTGGTAGTTCTGCAATATTGTTATTGCGTCCTTAGAAAATGTTTTGTTATCAACGGCATACTTCTTGAGGAAATGATTTATAAGCAAAGGTATGTCATCCCGGCGTTCTCTAAGAGGAGGAATTTTAAGTGATAGAATATTGAGTCTGAAATAAAGGTCTTCCCTGAACTGCCCTGCTTCCACATGTTCGGGCAGATTCTTGTTAGTTGCAGCAACTATCCTTACATCAACTTTAATATCTGATATGCCCCCCACTCTTCGGAATGTGCCCCCCTCAATTGCTCTGAGCAATTTTGCCTGCAGAATCATCGGCATTTCCCCGATTTCATCCAGGAATAATATTCCATCATTTGCCAGTTCAAACAGCCCCTGCTTATTTGATGAAGCTCCTGTGAAAGCTCCTTTCATATAGCCAAACAGTTCACTCTCAAGCAATCCTTCCGGGATTGCTGCACAATTAACAGTTACAAAGTGATTATCCTTTCTATTGCTCATGGTGTGAATTGCTTTGGCAACCAGTTCTTTACCAGTGCCACTTTCACCTAAAATAAGCACATTGGCATTGCTTGAAGCAGATTTGGATATAACATAAAAAAGCTCCTTCATCGCGGAACTTTCACCTATAATATTTTCATGTAAAGGAATTTTAAGCTGTCCTTTTAGAATAGAAACATCTTGCTGGAGTTTCTTTTTTTCCAATGCATTCTTAACGACAAGCCTTATATTATCCATCTGGAACGGTTTCTGAATATAATCGTAGGCCCCAAGTTTCATGGCTTCAACAGCGGATTCTGTTGTGGCGAAAGCGGTCACTATTACAACAACTGAATCAGGTGCTATCTGCTTTACATTTCTAAGAAGCTCAATTCCGCCTACTTTTGGCATCTTCATATCCGTTATGATTAGGTCGTATATATCCTTTTTTATTGCTGCTGTTGCTGTTTCACCATTATTTGCAACAGATACGCTGTAACCTTCATTTTTGAGAAAGATTTCGAGAATCTCCCTCATGCTTTTTTCATCGTCTACAACTAATATTTTCCCTTTGGTTTTTTTCATTGTTCTATTAACTAAACAAAACTATCATACATTCAGAGGCAGTATTACCTTGAATGTTGTTCCCATTCCGGATCCATCTGAATGCACTTTAATTTTTCCTCCATGATCTTCCACAATTTTCAGCGCAATAGCAAGTCCCAACCCAGTTCCCCTGTCCTTTGTTGTGTAAAAAGGATAAAAAATTTTATCGATATTTCCCTTGCTGATACCGGACCCACTGTCCTTGAAAATAATATTAATGGAATTGTTTTCTTTCTGTGTGTGTATACCCACTGTTCCTTTATCAGAGATAGCATCCATTGCATTTAAACCAAGATTCCAGAAGACCTGCCGTAGTTGACCGGTGTCTCCGGTAATCAGTTCATCGCCTTCCAGATTGGCGGATATAGTAACATGCTTGTTATCTGTTTCTGAATTTTTCAGTAGAGTTACTACCTCTCCTAAAGTCCGGTGCAGGTCGAAAGGTTTTTTATTTAACTTCTGAGGTCTTGCGTAAAGCAGGAAATTAGTAACGATATCGTTGAGTCTGTCCATTTCAGACAATGCTATATTCATCAATCTGTCAGCATGCTCTTCAGAGACCTTTTTTTCTTTCAGCATTTCAACAGAACCCTTGAGTGCAGCAAGAGGATTTCTCAACTCGTGAGCAATTGAGGCGGACAGTTCACCTATAACTGCCCACTTCTCTTTTCTTTTTACCTCTGCTTCCATAGCTTTTAGTTTAGTCAGGTCCTGGAAAACACCTATCATGCCTATTGAGTTACCGGAAGCATCTTTTAAATTTGAAAGCCTCATGCCAATAGGAACATTTTTCCTGTCTATTCGTATTTCTCCCTCTATTCTTTCTGAAGGTCCATTTGAATGGTCTATAAAGGGAAATATGTCTTCGGGTTTTTTACCGGCAACATCATCATGACTGAGTTTAGTTATTAACTGACCGGATGTGTTAAATGTTACGATATTACGGTCTAAGTCGGTAGTAAAGACGCCGCTAGGCATGCTTTCAATGACATACTTGCTAAATGCCTTTAAATCGCTTAGTACAGTGTCTCTTTCTTCAAGACTCATAGTAACCTTGTGTAATTTTGCAGAAAGAATACCACTAAGAAAGGCTATCAGGTAAAAGGCGGTCATGTGAGCAAATATATTATAAAAAAAATCTTTTTCAGTGAATATAAGCGACGTTGTCAAGTGAATTATTTTGAAATACTGCAGGTCTATGAGAATCCCGTAAAAAATACTGCTTAGAGTCGCCATAATGTAACATGCCCTGCGGTTCAGGATTATAGCGGCTGAGATAATGCTCAATGGAAACATGAACGAGAACATGCTGGCGATCCCGCCGGTCAGATAAATAAGGATGGTTTCAGCAACTATATCGATGACTATCTGCGTATAGGCAAAGAATATGAAGTGGGCCGGTTTCCTGATAGAGCGCAGAATCAGAGCATAAATTATTGTCAGAAAATAAAGAGAAGCTGTGAAGTAAGAGAAATGAGCGGGGTTAGACAGATTGGCATGACCGATTTTAAAAATATAAAATGAACCGAGCAAAAGAGTAACTACGATTACTCTTATATATATGAGGGCGCTTACACCTTTTTGTAAATCTTTAAACATATAATAAGTTCAAACATTGTAAAACTTGTTTTGAGTAAGAGATATTAATTCAATAAACACTGTTATTTAACGAGTGTTATTAACTTGAATATTGGCAGGTACATGGCAACTACGATAAAACCAACCGTGCCGCCAAGAAAAACCATAAGACATGGTTCTATCATTGAAGTAAGGGTATTGACTGCATTATCCACTTCATCGTCATAAAAGTCGGCGATCTTCTCTAACATATTATCAAGTGCGCCGGTAGACTCTCCCACAGCAATCATTTGATTAACCATAGGTGGAAATACTTTTGCTTCACTTAATGGTTCCGCTATTGTTTTGCCCTCGGAAACTGCCTTCCTGACCGTCATGATAGATTCTTCAATTACTTTATTTCCGGCAGTCTTGGCTGTGATGTTCAGTCCGTCGAGTATCGGCACTCCACTGCTGATCAACGTACCGAGAGTTCTGGTAAATTTGGCCACAGCAACTTTCTTGAAGAGAATTCCTACAACTGGCAGTCTGAGAATAATCGTGTCGACGATTTTCCTGCCCCGTTGCGTTTTCTTGAACTGAACTACAAACACTACGATCCCAACTATGCTTGCAAGTGTAATCAGACCACCGGTTCCACCAAGAAAATCACTCGCCATAATAATCATCTGGGTAGGCATCGGCAGTATTCCTCCCAGTGTATCGAACATCTTGCTGAACGTCGGCACCACAAAAACCATAATTATCACAATAACCAGAATCGCAACGGTTATGATAACAGATGGGTAAACCATTGCGCCTTTGACCTTGCTCTTGAGGTTTTGAGCTTTTTCTATATATGTCGCGAGCCGTACGAGAATGGTGTCAAGGATTCCACCGGTTTCACCAGCAGCTACCATATTTGCATAAAGGTCCGTAAAAATCCTCGGGTATTTTTTTAATGCATCCGCATATGTTGAGCCCCCTTCCACATCTGCTTTAATGTCACCGATAATTTTTGCAAATGCTTGATTTTCTGTCTGCTTTGCAAGTATTTCGAGTGCCTGAACGAGTGGAAGTCCGGCTCCTATCATTGTGGCAAACTGTCTCGTAAAGATTACCAGATCTTTGTCCTTGACTTTACCTCCCCCAGAACTGAAAAGAGGTTTTGCCTTTTTCGAAATTTTCTTTGGTACTATTCGCTGTTTTCTGAGATATGCCTTAACTTCTTCAGGAGAACTGGCGGTCAGCTCTCCTTTCATAACAGCGCCTTTAAGAGATTTGCCTTTCCATGTATATACGATAGCCATTTATCGTCTTCCTCCTGTAGCAGCAGAAGAAGCCTGCTGCATCATATTCAATAGTTCTTCCGGTACAGGGGATTTTCCAAGTGCGTCATCGTAAGTTAACTCCCCTCTTTTATACAATGCAAAAAGGGACTGGTTCATAGTCAGCATACCAAATTTTGACTGTCCCGTCTGCATCATTGAGTAGAGCTGATGAGTCTTATCTTCTCTGATCAGGTTTCTTATTGCAGGATTAGGGATGAAAACTTCTACTGCCAGTACCCTGCCATCACCATTTTTTTTCGGAATGAGCTGCTGAGCTATTATGCCTTCCAGGACAAAAGAGAGCTGTACCCTGATCTGCTCCTGCTGATGAGCGGGGAATACATCTATAATGCGGTTTATTGTCTGCACAGCACTATTAGTATGTAATGTTGCAAGGGTTAAATGGCCGGTTTCTGATACAGTAAGAGCAGCTTCAATCGTTTCAAGGTCCCTCATTTCACCGATCAATACAACGTCAGGGTCCTGTCTCAAAACATAACGGAGCGCGTCCTTAAAGGACGTTGTATCTGAATTCACCTCTCTCTGATTCACCAGACAACTTTTATGGGAATGAAGATATTCTATTGGGTCTTCAATTGTCATAATGTGCTCGTGACGCTCACTGTTTATTTTGTCAATAATTGCTGCCAGCGTTGATGATTTTCCGCTTCCTGTCGGACCGGTAACGAGAATAAGTCCTCGCGGTTTTTTTGCAAGATCACTTATTATAGGTGGTAGCCCTAGCTCCCTGAAGGTTCTCATTTTAAACGGAATCATCCTGAATGCTCCTGCTACAGCTCCTCGCTGCATAAATACATTGGCCCTGAACCTGCATAATCCTTTAACCCCAAAAGAGAGATCCAGCTCATTTTGCTCTTCAAATTTGTGTTTCTGCGAATCTGTCAGGATGCTGTAGCATAGGGCTTTTGTTTCAGCAGCGGACAGAGGTTGATCATTAATAGGTGCTAATTGACCGTTAATTCTTATTCGAGGAGGTGTACCTGTACTGATATGAAGGTCCGAAGCGTCTTTTTCCAGCATTAATTTTAGTAAATCATATAATGTTGACATTATCTAATTTAGAAAAAATTTCATTATCATCTCGCGGAATCGGAACGTAATGATTCTTTTCTCCTCAATTAAGGGTTGTAATCCTTTATAAGTAGTTCCCTCAGTTTTATTCATTTGTATGCTGATATCCATTATTCTTAAGTTCATAGTTTATATCGGCAAGAAACTGATTAAT